>CAZGMV010000067.1:0-3559 GCA_964526875.1 Candidatus Woesearchaeota archaeon
AGCAAATTGGTTAGAAAAGTTTAATAAAGTAGAATTAACTAAATAAAATGTTGAGTTATCTAAAGGATTTACTTTTAATTGGAATGTAAAACTCTTTTCTATTTCTTTACTTAGTTCTTTATTACCATAAAAATCACAATAAGCTTTTATTTTACATAAAATAGTTTCTTGTTCTTTATATTCATCAAATAAATCTGTTAAATAAACATCGAAATCTCTTTGAACAATATTTGTTAAATAATTAATTTCTTTACCTTCTATTTTTAGAGGGTAGTTATTTGTGTAATCACTACAATTAATAACAACATTTTCCAATTGTCCTTTTAAATTTTCTGTATTTACTTGAAAAGTAAAAGAAAAAAGTAAAGGTTTATTTCCTGTTTTATGAAAATAATAACTTTGCCTAATTAATTCCAAATAATCTATATCTAAATTAGGGTTTGAGAATAATAAATCATTAGGATTACAAATTTCATTAGGATTTCCTACAACAAATTGTTTGCTTTCGCTAGCTTCCAATACTTCACCACTACTTAACTCTGCTTTAGCTTTACAAGTGATAGTAACTAAACCCTCTTTTTCTGCTTTAAAAACCCATTTAGAAAATACTTTTGTTTTACTATTATCAGCTATAAAAACATTCCCACCTAAATCATTAGGGTTCTGATCACTTACATAACAATTAGTCTCTAAATAAGTTAATTTTTTATTTTCTATTAAAACTTTATGGATTAAATTTTGTTTTTTATTTAACAAATCTAAAGAATCAAAATAAAAATAATTGTTAGAATTCTTAACAAAAGTTTTTCCATCATAAATTATTAAAGAAAGTAAAGGTTTAAAAAAGAAAGAATTTAAGATTAATAAAAAAAGTAAAATTTTATCCTTTTTATTTAAAAACATTGTTTTTAAGACCAAAAAATAAATTTTAAATATTTGTAATTTTAGAGAGTAGTAAATCCAAAGTTCTTAAATTTTTTTACTCAACCATTACAAACAATAGCTTGTAAAAGAAAAAGTACTAAGCCTAAAGTTGAGATTAATGTAGAAGTAATTAATAAAGTAATTGAAGTTTTAAAAAGTGTTGAAATGGTAAGACCTGGAGAAATAGTAGAAAAAGCTGGTTTAGATAAAAAAATAATTAGTGAGGTAATAAAAGAATTAAAAAAAGAAGGTAAAATTATTATCCCAAAAAGATGTTATTATACCCTAAAAGAATAAAGGTTTTTTAAATTTTTTATTTTTTCTTTTTTAGTGGTTTATCAAGGAGGAGAAGATAGTTTCTTATTAATTGAAAAAGCCAAAGAGGTTAAAAATTCTATCTGTCTAGATTTAGGAACAGGGAATTTTTTAGTTAGTGAGGTTTTATTAGAAAATAAAAACAAAGTAATTGCTAGTGATATTGATTTTGATGTTTTTAAACAAAACAAATTTAAAAAATTAAAGAAAGAAAAAAATTTTTATTATATAAACGCTAATCTATTAAAAGTTTTCAAAAGGAAGTTTGATTATATTTTCTTTAATCCACCTTATTTGCCTTTTGATGAAAATGAAGGTTCCAATTTTGATACTACAGGGGGAAAAGAAGGTTGGGAAGTTAGTTTAAATTTTTTAGAACAATTAACTCAAGCTTTAAAAATTGATGGAATTACTTATCTAATAGTAAGTAATTATACAAAAGGAAAAATCGATAATTTTCTAAACAAAAGTCTTTTTGAATACAAAATAGAAAAATATTTATCTTTCTTACCTTTTGAAGAGATTTGGTTATACAAAATCCAGTATAATGAATTAATAAGAAGTTTAAGTAAAGAAGCTAAAGATTTTTTAAATAAAAAAGAATTTAAATATTTTAGCAAAGGAAAAAGAAGTATTATTTTAAAAATTAAAAATGAAGACTTAAAATTAATTAAAATTGGTGAAGAAAAAGTTGTTAAAAAAGAATATTATTACTTGGAAACAATAGAAAAAAAGTCTAAAAAATTATTTAAAAATTTTGAAAAATTTAGATTTATTCCAAAATTCAAATTTGACAAGGATTTATTATTTTTAGAAGAAATTAAAGGAAAAGATTACAAACAATTAAAAAAAGAATTTTTGGAAAGCAAGAATGAAAAAATATTAGAAAAAATTTTGTTATTGTTTAAAAAAGGGTTGATTATTTGTTTTCTATTAGATTTGTTTAAAATAAATAAATTCGAAATGAACCATCCGGAAAAACACATAATTTTAACTGAAAAAGGAAAAGTTGTTTTTATTGATTTTGAAAGAAGCACTTTCTCAAAAAAAACAAAAAACCTAACACAATTTTCTTTTTTTATTTTTAAAGAATTAAATGAATTTGGGTTAATTGAAGAAAAAGAAAAGACTAAATTAAAAGAATTACTACGAAAATATAAAAAAGAAAAAAATTGGAAAAGAGTTAAAGAAATAAGTAAATTTTTCTTTCTTAAATAAAATCTTCTTCCCTTTCCCACATTTGTTTAGCTAGTTTACCGTCATACATTATCTTTTCTTTTAATTTCTCTGTTTTTGCTTTTTCTACTTTATTTTGGAATTCTTTTAAATACTCAGTAATCTTTTCAATAGCATACCTCTTCAATTGGGCGGTTGTTAAAATACCTTTTTTATAATTTTCTTCAATCTCTTTTAATTTATTATCATCTGGTTCAAATAAAAGCTTTAAATATTGGAAAGAAACATCTATTTCTGGAATACCCCCATATTTTCTATGCTCTTCTAAAGTAGGTCTTCCTCCTGAAAAAGCATATTTTTTAATTTTTAATTCAATAGTTTTTTCATCATCATCTAAGAAAATTGCTGTCTCAGATTTACTACTTGACATTTTACCTTTTGGCCCTTGTAAAGGAGGGAAAAACTTGGAATAAATACTAGCAGCTTTCTCCTTGCTTAATTTAGATGCTATATCTCTTTGTAGTCTAAAATAAGGGTCTTGGTCAATAGCAGCAGGGATTAAGACTCTTCCTTTTTCAAAAAAAGTAGGAACTATTTGAATTGCTGGGTAAAAAATAATACCTATATTAGAATGATTATTGAAGCCAAAAATTTTCATAGTGGATTGAAAATTAACTAATTTTGCTACTTTTAGAATATCTTTATAGATTTTTGGTATAAATTCAGTGTTTTTAAATATAAATGTTTTATTTGGATTAAAACCAAGAGCAGAAATTTGTAATATTTGTTCTTCAGCTTTTTCATTTATCTCTTTTAGGCTCAAATTCTTTTCTAAGAATTTTTCATCATCTGAAAACATTATATAAACATTACAATCAAATAAATCTTGGAAGAACTTAATTAATAAAAAAGAAGGTAGATGGCCTATATGCATTTTTCCACTTGGTCCTCTCCCAGTATATAAAAAAACGTTTTTTCCTTTTAAATAATCATCAATAATAAAATTTAAGTCCCTATGAGCATAATAAAAACCTCTTCTTAATAACAAAGGCAATTCTAGTCCTTTTTTATTAGCCAATTCTTTAATTTTATTCAATAAAGAAATACTTATTTTTTCAACTCCAAATTCTTTAATTAACTTTTC
>CAZGMV010000068.1:0-3545 GCA_964526875.1 Candidatus Woesearchaeota archaeon
TTAGTAAATATCAAAGCAATTCACTCACAAAAAGTGAAGGTAGTGGGAAGTTAACACTCTACTAAAAACAATTCGTTTAACTTATTTTTTAACTGTTTAAAAACTTTATTTTCACTTTTTTAATAACTTTATCTTTTACATCCAATACTTCAAATTCTAAATTATTGACTACTACTTTATCCCCTTTTTTAGGTATTTTTTGTAGATAATGCATAATCAAACCAGCAACTGTGTTATAACCCTCATCAGAAATATTAATCTTTAATTCCCTCTCTAAATTTATTATATTAACATTTCCCTTAACAATGTACGTGTTTTTATCTGTTTTAATTATTTCTTCTTCATTTTCACTTATTTCCCCAACTAAACATTCTAGAATATCTTCTAATGTAACTAAACCTGCAACACTTCCATATTCATCAACAACGATAACCATTTTAATCTTCTTATTTTTCATTTCTTTAAATAAGTCAGCCACATTCTTAGTCTCAGGCACAAATAACACTTCTCTAATTATATCTTTAACTTTGATACTTCTTCTATTTAAATTTTTCAGAACATCTTTTAAATAAACAACTCCTTTAATATCATCTATGTCTTTACCATAAACTGGAAGTTTTGAAAAAGAACTCTCTTTCATTATTTCTAAAACCTTAGAAAGAGGTTCTTCCTCATTAATTGCCACTATCTTTGTTCTAGGAGTCATTATTTCTTCTACAGTAGTTTTATCAAATTCCAAAATATTTCTAATTAATTCTTTTTCTTCATTATCTATTGCTCCTTCTTTAGCTCCATGTTCAAGAATTAGCTTAATTTCTTCCTCAGTTAATCTTTTTTCTTCATTGTTCCATTTTGAAAACAAAACGTTAGTTAGTTTTATCAATAACATAGTGAAAGGATAAAATATCTTTTCTAAGATATATATAATTCTTGAAAAGATTAGTGCTAAAGTATCCGCTTTTTTTATAGCAAAATTTTTTGGTAATACTTCTCCAAAAACTAAAGTTAGTAACGTCACTACCCCTGTAGCTATACCCACCCCTAAACTACCAAATAGTTTTATTGCTATACTTGTTGAAATACTTGCAGCTGCAATGTTTACTAAATTGTTTCCAATTAAAATAGTAGTTATTAGTTTTTGAGGCTCCTCTAACAATTTAAGTACTATTTTTGCAGATTTATTTCCTTCTTTAGCCAGTTTTTCAATTTTAAATCTGTTAACAGACAATAAAGCAGTTTCGGAACTTGAGAAAAAAGCAGATGCAAGGAACAATAATGCTAAAACTAACAATTCCATAGAACTTACTCCATATATACTCGATACTGCTTCACTAGCTAATTCGTCCATTTTTAATTCTAGCATCATTAATAATTTATAAAATTTATTTCAGGTTTTTGAAATGAGTGAAATTTATATAGATGGTGTTTTCTTTGGAGAAGTTAAAGATGGAAAAGCTTTTGCTGATAAAGTTAGAGAATTAAGAAGGGAAAACAAACTTCCTAAAGATTTAAGTGTTTATTATAATGAAAAAAATGATGAAGTTCTTATTGAAATGGACAGAGGAAGAGTTTTAAGACCTTTAATTGTTGTAAAAGATGGAAAACCTTTGTTAACTGAGGAACATTTAAAAAAAATTAAAGAGGGAAAATTAACTTGGGACGATTTAATCAAAGAAGGAATAATTGAATATATAGATGCTGCTGAAGAAGAAAACGCTTATGTTGCTTTAAAAGAAGATGAATTAACTAAGGAACATACTCATTTAGAAATACACCCTTCAGTTATCTTTGGTTTATTAACATCTTATGTTCCTTTTGCAAACCATGACTATGCTTCAAGGTTATTGAGGGGGGTAAAAACACAAAAACAAGGTTTAGGTTATTATTTCTTAAATTACCATCAAAGATTTGATACAGACGTTTCAATAATGCATTATCCCCAAATACCTCTTGTTCAAACCTATACTATGAAAAAAACTCCAATAATGGAAAAACCTATGGGTTGTAATGTAATAATTGCAGTTATGACTTATGAGGGTTATAATATAGAAGACGCTTTAATTTTCAACAAAGGGTCTATTGATAGAGGCTTATTTAGAGCAACATATTTTAGAAGTTATGAAGCTGTTGAAAGTAGATATTTAGGAGGTTTAAAAGACAGGATAACAATACCTGATAAAGGTGTTAAAAATTATTTAAAAGAAGAATATTATAGGCATTTAGAAGAAGATGGAATTATTTATCCAGAAGCTGAAGTTAAAGAAGGGGATGTTTTAATCGGTAGAGTCTCTCCTCCTAAATTTTCTTATTCTTTAGAAGACATCGGCTTTAGTTTAATTGAAAGAGATTCAAGTGTGCAAACTAAAGAAAATGGAGTTGTAAGTGATGTTATAATAACTGAAGATGAAAATAAAAATTTGTTTGTTAGAGTTAAAGTTAGAGAAGAAAGAATTCCTGAAATAGGAGACAAATTTTCCTCTAAGCATGGGCAAAAGGGAGTTATTGGTTTAATTGTTCCAGAAGCAGATATGCCTTTTACAGCAAGTGGGATTAGGCCAGATATTATTTTTTCTCCACACTCTTTACCTTCAAGGATGACAATTGGTTATTTACTAGAACTAATTACTGGAAAAGCAGCTGCTTTAAGTGGGAAATATATAGATGCTACTCCTTTTGATGGAATTAGTGAAAAAGAAATTAGAGAATTGTTGGAACAACATGGTTTTAGAAAAGATGGTACTGAAATAATGTATAATCCTATCACTGGGGAAAGATATAAAGTAGATATTTTTATTGGAAGTGTTTATTATATGAGACTAAAACATATGGTTGCTAATAAGATGCATGCAAGAGCAAGAGGTCCTGTAACCTTACTAACAAAACAACCTACTGAAGGTAAAGCAAGGTATGGAGGTTTGAGATTAGGAGAAATGGAACAACAAGCTATTATTGCTCACGGAGCTCCTTTATTATTCAAGGAAAGATTTAGCTCAGATGCTACGAAAGTTTATGTTTGTGATAAATGTGGTATTATTGGTTATAAAGATAGTAAAGGAAATATTGTTTGTCCTGTTTGTGGAACAAATACTACATTTAGCGAAGTAGAAATCGCTTATGCATTCAAATTATTTTTAGATGAATTAATGTCAATGAACATTTATCCAAAAATAACAACAAAATATAAATGGGAAGATTAAAAGATGTTGGACAAGTTGTTTTTTTTACTTTCTTTAATTACTATTTTCTTTTTAAGTAATAAGTTAGTTAAAATAAGGGGCTTTGAAAATAATTTTTATTTTTCTTGTTGGGATGATTATTTGTTGTTTTTTTTAACAATTTACTATGGTTTTTTCTTTTTTTTGTTAGGAGAAAGTTATTATTTGCCTTCATTAGTAGCATGGAATTACTTTTGTTTTTCTTTTTTGAATAGAAAAATTTATAAGAAGAATAATGGTTTATTTAATTAATTTAAAACCTTTCAATAATAAAAATTCTATCAAAATTTATTTCTTTTGATAAATAATTACTTTTACAAAGGTTTCTAC
>CAZGMV010000069.1:0-3533 GCA_964526875.1 Candidatus Woesearchaeota archaeon
AAATATATTTCTCAAGTGCTACAACTTGCAGAAAATTATGTTTTCTTAGTTTTTGTTCTGCTTATTTTTTATTTTTGGATTTTACAAATTAAAAATAAAAAACATCTAAAAATTGCCAAAATAATCCTTATTATTTTTTCTTTAACAATTTTTAGCTATTTTATTTACTTAACTAGCTCTAAAGGAGAGAATAAAAATTTAACTAAAAATATTAACAAAAAACAGTACTTTTTTGTTAGTGGGAATTACCTAAAAAAAGAGTGTACCCAATGGAATTATTATTTAAAACCGAATAAAGAAATTAAGGAACATTTTACTTATTTAATAAAAAACAATAGCTTAATTTGTAAAAGCCTTAAAAATCTAACGAAGAAAAACTATTATTTAGTTGTCTTATATAAAGAAAATTGCTTTGTAATTAAATAAATAAAACTTTACTTAAATTGTTCATAATCTTCTTCAGTTAATAAAATAGGAATTCCTTCTTTTATTAAATATCTTGTTTTACAATTCTTACAGAAATAAAATAATCCTTCTTTTTCTTCAATTAATTCTAAATCACCTTTACATTTAGGACAACAAATATACTCCAATAATTCGACTAATTTTTCCCTTTCATCATCACTAATTTTTTCTATATTATTCATTTTTTCAAATCAAACTTAGTTTTTATAAAATTTTTTAATTTGTGTATTTATGAAGATTATCGATAAAAAAGAATGGAAAAAAATTTTTAAAGAAATAAAGGAACTTAAATTTCTAAAAGCTTTAAAGTCTTTAATTTCTTATTCATGGAACAGTAATGATTTGATTAGCTACTTTGTTTTTTTCTTATTAATTTTTATCTTCTACAAAATTCTTTTGATCCCTATCTTCTTACTAATTTTTAAAACAAAAATCCCTTTTAATGTCATTATTTCTGAAAGTATGGAGCATCACAACTTAGATTTCAATACTTGGTGGAAATTAAATGGTTTATACTTCAAAAAATTTAATATTACTGAAGAAAAGTTTAAACAATTTTCTTTTATAAACGGTTTAAATGTTGGAGACTTTGTTTTTATACTTGGAAAAAATAAAGAAGAGGTTAAATTAGGAGATATTATCGTTTATCACGTAAACTATAATGGGAAAGAAATGGATGTGATACATAGAGTAATAAAAATAAAAAACGAAAGTGGTGAAATATGTTTTGAAACTTTAGGAGATAATAATAAAGGAATTCAATTACCTTTTGAAAGAAATATTTGTGAGATAGAAGGTGTTTTAGTGTTTAAAATACCCTATATAGGCTATCCAAGATATTTATTTTATAAAGTTTTTAAGATATAAATATTATAAAAATGGAAAATGTAAAAAGAAAGATAGTTGTTGTAGGAGGTGGGAATTTTGGTTTAGCTATTAGTTATCTGCTTTCTTTAAATAAAGACTTAGAAATAAAGATAATTGAAAAAAATAAAATAAAGGTTGAAAAGATAAATAATAAAAAAATAGAATTTTTAAAAAATAAAAAGATTAAAGCCTTTTGGAGTATAGATTATGAGAAAACAGCCAATTGTTTAAAAGATAGTGAGATTATATTTATTTCTTTACCTTCCTTTGCTATTAAAGAATTTGTCAATGAATTTAAAAATTATTTAAGCAACAAAACAATAATTAATCTTTCAAAAGGAATGATTGAAAATAAAACGATTTATGAATTTATAACCCAAGAAATAAAGTGTAATTTTATTTCTTTAAAAGGACCAACTTTTGCAGATGAATTGTTAAATAATAAATTATGCGCTTTTACCATTCTAACAGAAAAAAATAAAAAAGAAAATATTGATTTAATAAAAAAACTATTTAGAAATGCTAATTTGACGTTTGATTATTCTTTTCAAATAAAGGAAGGAGAGTTAATAAGCTGTCTAAAAAACATTTATGCAATTATCTGTGGTTTCTTTATTGAAATTAATAACGAAATAAACTTCAAATCTTTAATTTTCACTTTAGTTTTAAAAGAAATAAAAAGGTTGTTCAAAGATCTTAAATTAGAAAATGAAGTCTTATTTAAATATTGTGGTGTTGGTGATTTAGTAGGTAGTTGTTTATTTAAAAAAAGTAGAAACTTTAATTTTGGTTGTTGTTTAGCTAAAAGCAATATTAAAAATAATTGTTTAACCGAAGGAATGTGTAATTTCAAAAATTTAAAACAATTGTTATTTGAAAACAATTTAGCTTTAGAGAATTACTTTCTTTTGGATTTATTGAACAAACTGCTAAATAAAAAAATTGAAACAAAACAAGCTTTAGAAAAATTAAAGAAAAAGTGTTTAAAGATTTCTAATTAAGTTTTCAACAAAAACCTGTGGAGGAACCATTCCTTCTTGGTCTAAAATAACTTCTTTTGTTTTTGCATCTCTAACAATTGTTCTTGGAACACCCATAACATTATACTTATTAGCAAAGTCATTATATTCTAAAGCCTCAACCATTATCCCTTTAATTTTATCGTTTAATAAAGCCATATTATGTGCTAAAGCACTCATTGGTGGACAATAAGGACATGTTGGAGTGATAAAAACAATAACTTCAATTTCTCTATCAATACTTTTAATTTTTTCTTGAATATCTTGTGGTAAGTGAGAGTGGCCATGGCTCAAATTATGGATGTCTTCTAATAACACTGGAAACTCGTGACCAGAAGGAATTCCTAAGAAGACAATATTCTTTCTTTCATTAGGAACAATTACTGGTCCTTTAGCACCTAATTCATCAACATCTAAACCCAATTCATCAATATTATTTTCTTTAATACTAAAATCAAATTTGTCTCCAAAATTTCCTTTTATTTGTTCAAAAAGTTTTACAATAATTTCACTGGTTTCAGGGTTTTTCTCTTTGTCTAAATAAACATCGAAAACTACTTTCTTTGAAACTTCACTAAAAAATTTTTTTAATTCTTCAATTTCAGCTTGTCCTAAAATTACCATAACACTAAAAAACAAAAACATTTATAAACTTAGTATGGGTTGTATAAAAGATTGTATAAAAATTGAAATTAATGACATTGATTAAAAAATTTATTTCTCCTATATGTAAGCAGTTCATATTTCTTCTAATCAAAAAACATTAGAAAACGAAAAGAGATTTGACTTAGTAATAACCTATCCAAAGAGCCCTTCGATTTTTGACTTAAAATATTTAAAAAAGGAAAAATTGAATAGAAATTAAAAAATTTTAACTTCTGATTTTTTGTAATAGAAATTTTTTATAAGAATCTTTCAGAACTTCTAAAGCTGGAAGAGGTTTATTAGCTAAATATTTAACAACTGCACCTCCTGAAAGAGAGATATAACCATTTTTAAACTCTTTTTCATCAAAAAACTCTTTGAAAGCAGTCACAATATGGCCACCACCTAAGAATTTGTAAGCTTTTTCATTTTCTTTAATTGCTTTTAAAATTTTAAAAGTACCTTTCGCGAATTTATTATCCTCAAAAAAACCAGCAGGCCCTTTAGCATAAATAATACTTGCATTTTTAATTATTT
>CAZGMV010000070.1:0-3497 GCA_964526875.1 Candidatus Woesearchaeota archaeon
AATAATCAAAAACCTTATCATTAACTAAAATCTCAAAATGTTTCCCTTGTTTTTCGTATCTTACTTCAATTTCCTTAACCACTTTTTTGAATCCAAAATTAAGTTTATAAATTTTTTGCTACTTGTTAAAAAGGTAAACAAATTCTGTGGAGGGGTTCCCTAGCCTGGTCAATGGGGCGAGGCTTAAGACCTCGTGGCATAAGCCTTCCCGGGTTCAAATCCCGGCCCCTCCATATTAAAAAATAAAAATATTCTAAAATAATTTAACTCAAATAAGCCCCAATTAAATCCTCGTTATTAACACTTACTAAATCTATTTTTCCATCTTTTTCAGCTGCTAATAACATTCCTTGACTTTCATAACCCGCAATCTTCTTAGGTTTTAAATTATAGACAACAACAACAATTTTTCCTTTTAACTCTTCTGGCTTGTAATAGTTTTTTAGTCCTGCTAAAATTGTTCTTGTTTCTTTTCCTTCTTTATCAAAAGCTACTGTTAGTTTGTAAAGCTTTTTTAATTCTCTTGGCTCTTCAACTTTGATTATTTTTCCAACTCTTAATTTTACTTTAAAGAAATCCTCAATTGAAATTAAATTTTCTTCTATTTTACCACCTTCTTCTTTTTTAGCTTTATTTTTTTCAAAAGATTTTTTAATTTTATTGAAATCAATTTTTCCAAATAAATGTTCTATCTCATTTAATTCAAAACTTTCTTTTACTTTATAAGCATCATCAAAATTTTCAATCTTTATTCCCAACATTTTAGCAATTTTTTCTGCTGTTTCAGGCATGAAAGGATAAATCAAATAAGCTAATGAGTAAACATAATTAAGCATTGTTACAATAAATTCTTCTGTTTTTCCCTTATCCTCTTTAATCTTTTTCCAAGGTTCAAATTTTTGAAATTCTTTATTTCCTAAATCAGAAAGTTTTAATATGGTATGTAATGCTTCTTTTAACTTTACATTTTCTACTTCCATCTTTTCTTCAAATTCTTTAATTAGTTTATCTCTTTTTTCAATTAAATCTTGGGTAAGTTTTGCATTAGTTAAATTATTCTTTTTAGCAAAAGACAATACTCTAAAAACAAAATTGGCAAAGTTTCCAAGCAGTTCTTTATTGTATTTTTCTTCAAAATCTTTCCATAAAAAATCGCTATCCTTTTGTTCTGGTAATATTGAAATTAAATAAAATCTCCACGCATCAATCGGAATTTGCTTTAAAATTGGCAAATTTTCGGGGCTTAAAAAAATACCAGTTCCTTGGCTTTTTGAGAATTTTTGACCTTCATAGTTTAAATAATTATAACCTACTACGTTGTAAGGCATACTTAACTTAGAATTTAGAATTTTAAAGTACAACTGCTTGTTTTCGTTAAAAGCTAATATCATTCCTGGCCAAAAAGTTGTATGAAATGGTATATTGTCTTTTCCAATAAAGTGAATTATTTTTGTTTCTTCATCTGAAAACCACTTTTTCCACTTTCCTTTAATCTTTGATAAAGCGGTTTTTAAAGAATCATTAAAATTAATCCCTTCACTTTTATAGATTGTATTAGTCAAATAACCTATTGGAGCATCAAACCAAACATAAAATACTTTATTTTTGTAAGGTTCTAAAATTTTTTCTATTATTTCTTCATAATGCCTACTTTCAAGAGGATAATTTTTCTCTACAAACTCATCAATTAATTTCTCCCTAGCTTCGTCTATTAAAAAACCATATTTTTTTAACGTTTCCTTAATTAGTTCTTTTATTTCCTCTTTATATGTTTTGTCAAATTCCAATAAAGAAAAATTTTTTAGTTTATTTTCAACCTTTTCTCTTAAATAACACTTTTTTGTTAATAATTCATTTAAAATAATTTTTTTCATTTCTTCAAAAGGAATAGGTACCCCAAATTTTAAGTCCCTAGTTATTGTTCTTTCTTTAATATTTTCAGCTAAAGACAGAGCCCACTTTTTAGTAAATTCGTTAAAAGGACTATTTTTTATCCATCTAATTAGTTCTTCTTTTATATTTGGTAAATCAATAGCTAAGTTATAAGTTTCAATAACTTCAACTTCAGAATTACAATACTTGCTTTTTGGATTAATTAATTCTTTAGGATTTAATAAAGCCCCACACTTTTCACATTGATCCCCTTTAGCTTTTTCATAACCACATCTTGGACAAGTTCCTTCTACATACCTATCTGCTAAAATTCTTCTATTTTCTTTACATCTAAAAACTTCATCTTTTACCTCTTTAATTAAACCCGCTTTAAATATTCCCAAAAAGAATTCTTGAGTTATAAGATAATGTAAAGGCAAAGTTGTCCTTCCAAAAAAGTCGTAATTAATTTCAAAAAAATCATAAGCTTTTTTGTGTATAGGAAAGTATTTATCACATAGTTCCTTTGGATTTAAATTTTCTTCTAAAGCTTTTAATTCTGTAGCCGTTCCGTGTTCATCAGTCCCTCCTATATGTAAAACATTTTCTCTCCCATATTTAAGCCTTAAATACCTAGCTAAAATGTCTGAAGGTAAGTGTGTTGAAATTAAATGTCCTAAATGAGGAACTCCATTAACATAAGGTAAAGCTGCAGTAATTAAAAATTTTTTAGCCATTTAAGAAAAACAAAGAAAAGTTTTTAAAAGTAAACGATATTAAATACATCACTTAATAATTCTTCTTCTTGTTCAGATAATTTCCTACCAAATATTTGTTTAGGTATTAATAGTTTTCTCTTTTCACTCCAAAAAAATTTATGTAAATACGCACCATACCATAACTCCCCATAAGACCCTTTACTTCTTTTTAAAAACAAAACATCTCCTAATATTCCTATTACTAAATCCTGTACAAACCAATTTTCAGTATTAATTTCTTCAATTTTTGAAGAATCATATAAACTTTTTAGTTCTTTTATATGGGGTAGTAAATGATTAATCCCAAAAACTTTATCTTCTTTAGGTATTGTAAGGTATATCTTCTGTCCTTTACCTAAATAAGAAACCATTTGTTTTATAAATTCTAGAGGAATTCCTTTGTCAGGTAATATAACAAAATAATGATAATTTTGACAGATTTGTTTTATAATGTTTTTTAATCTTTCTGAATCTTCTTTTGTATATTTTGAACTTCCAATTATGACCAAACTTTTTTTATTTTCTTTTATATATTTTAGATATTCTTTCCATTCCATAAATAACAATAAAATAGCATTAACTTTACAAATCTTTTTGTTACTAAGAAATAGTGAAAATAAAAACTTAAAGGATTAGCATTATTGCCAAGCCCATGATAGAACCCCCTAGACATAAAAAAACTATTTAAAACTGGGCTAAACGCAGCAGGGACTAAACGTCCCTTGCCAACCCTAAGCACTACTATAAGGGGTTGCAAAGCAACCCCCTAAGTAGAGCCTTTAATAAGAAAGTTTTGTTCCTTTACTAACCATTGCAATCAATGGTTTAGCGCCTATAAATACAATATCTTCTTTCACCACTAAACGA
>CAZGMV010000071.1:0-3428 GCA_964526875.1 Candidatus Woesearchaeota archaeon
TTACTTAGAAAGATTAAAAAACTAAACTTAATGCTAAATAAATCTTAAAATAAACTTCGTCCCATAAAAATACAAATATAAATGACAAATAAAAAACAATGTGAATTAATTTCCTTAAAACTTCGCTTTTATATTTTTTTAAATTTTCTTTCCACTTGTTGTAGTTTTTATCAATATAATAAGCTATAAAGAAACCAAAAAAAGAACCAAATAAAACATCTATTAAATAATGCATTTTTAATGCTAATCTGGATAATGCTATTGAAAACGCCCAAACAAGAAATAAAGGATTCTCTATTAAAAAGTAGGAAGCTAAGAATGCAAAGGCTGAATGTCCTGAGAAGAAAGAATAACCAAATGAAGGATCATTAAATGGGGAAGGCCTTAGTATTTTAAATGCGTTTTTAAATAAGTAAATAAAGAAAGAATTAATTAAAAAAGCTGTTGCAAAAACACCGAATTTCTTCTTTTTTATTGTTTTTATCAATGAAATCAACAATAAAAAATATAAAGAATTAGTTATTAAAGCCCAGATATCAAAATAATTTAAATAAAAGAATTGTTGTATCTCATTAAACATAATTTCTTTTTATTATTTGGTTTTTAAATTTTCTTTTTCACTTTTTAATAAAAGAAAAAGTTATTAACAAAAAATAAAAAATGATTTAGTGAGATTAACCTTAAATGCGTTAGTAGGAGTAATTTTACTAATTTTTTCAATTTTTTTAGCTTTCATTATAGGAACTAAATTTTTTAACAAACAAGATCCTTGTTTAGATAGTTTTTTTTATTTATACCAAACAATTAATGAATTAAAAGATAATTCTTATACCGAAATTTCTTTATATGGTAATAAAGAATGTTTAATTGCCTATTATCCAAAAACATCTTTATTGTTTGATGAAACTTTTTTTAACAGTCTAAAGAAAAGCAACGATAAAACTTTATCTGATTTCTATAGGTCTTTATTAAAATATCCTGTTTCCTATGGTTGTACAAATATATTAAATTTTGAAGGATGTAGTAATTTTAGCAATTTTTATTCTATTTCTCAAGAAAAAAATAAAGATTTAATTATTCAAACATTTAAAAACGCAAATTTAAGATTGGCTTTTTCAGTTGCTGGATTTACTTCTCTTTATTTTAAAAGATTGTTATGGAAAAAAACATTAGAAATGGTTAAATCTGTTATCTTAAAAAAATTAGAGAAAAAAATTGCTGAGAAGACAGTTGAAAAAACCACCTTTATGATTACTAAAAAAGTTGCTATGCTTGCAGCAGGTGTTGTATTAATGGCGACTCCTATAGGTCTATTAGTAGGGTTTGCTTCTTTAGCCATCTCCGCTTATAGCGCTTATGAATTTTTAGGATTTTTACATGATTCGTATCAAACTTGGAAACTTATAGAAAATGCACTAACTAATTACCAATTTTTCTGGTCAAATCACTTTTTAAACTTTCTATTGGATAATTATAAAGAGGAATTAAGAATTTTTTATTTAGATGATCAAAGTAAAAATTATTTAAAAGGTAAAGAAGGCTCTTTAATTTTTTGTAAAAGGGAAAACAACTTATGTAAATTTAGTGGAGATTATTTCTTTAAATTAAAAAGCGTAGACTATGTAAGTGGAGATCTTGCACTAATTTATCCTGTATTTTTTGAAAATGCTTTGGTTTACTTTTCTAATGAAAATGTAAAAGAAAAAAAATATGGAATATTTAAGCTTAAATTGGTTAATAATAAAAGTTTAGTAGTGTTAATGAGTAAAGATAGTCCTTTTTTCGCTAAAGCAAAGAATTTTTTTGATATTTTGAACAATAAAAACTTATTTGAGTTAAGTAAAAAAGATTATGTTAATATTCTGGTGGAAAAAGAAGGAAATTTATTAAAACCTTATGTTCTTTTTTATGGGTTGTTGGATAACAGCAAGCTTTTAAACCCTGGCCAACCTTTAATTATAGATCCTGAAATCGATCTTAATGATTATTTAAATGAACATGTTTTAAATATCATTAAAAAAAATTTAGAACAAGACTCTGAAAAAAATAATGTTGTAGTATCTATAGATCACTCATTACTTAGGATAAATAACGAACAAGCTTTATTCGATTTTTATAATAAAATTGGTAAAGATTTAAATTTCAAATTTAAGAATCTTTTAGAAAATATTGATCTTTCAGAACTTTCTTATTACTTTTTAGGTACTAATTTAGATGAAACTGTTAAAAATAAAATGGAAAAAGATGCAGATAAGTTTTTAAAGAGTTTTGTACAAGAGAAGTTCTATAAGTACTATATTCTATCTTATTTTCTAAATTATAATGTTAAAAATGAAGAATTTTTAAATTTGTTTAAATATTTAGTATCTCATCTAAATAAGGCTAATTTTCCTAACTTTTCAAAAAAGTTTGATTTATTAATGGTCTTTTACTTAATAACTAATAACAAAGATTTTTCTAACACTTATTTTAGTAACTTCTTAACTTCTGTAAATGAGGAGTCTAGTATTTCTTATGACTATAACCAAATCTTAACCCAATATTTAAGAGAGGAAGAATTAAATAAATTTGATAAATTAAATCTTGAACTTCAAAAAGTTTTTTATTCTTATAATCTTGAAAAACATGAAAATGACTTTTATGATAGCTTAAACAATATCTTTGATTTTATCTTGTCACAAGAAAGTATTAGATATGAGAATGATAAAAATACAAAGTAGACTATAAATTAAAAATCATTTAAACATCTTAAAACTGTAATAATTTGACTTTTCCATCTTTTAAATTGATTAAAGGTACTTTTCCCGGGTCTGGATTATGGCCTACTTTTTCTTGGAAAGGAGTTCTATCTTGCCAGCAAGAAGAGCTCAAGAGTTTAACCCCTTTATAACTTCCTACTGAAGATTTATGAACGTGTCCAGATACAATGAAGTTAGGAACATCTTCAATAAATAAGAAATCTTGTTTTTCCGGGTAAATAGGGGCTGATCCATAAGTAGGGACTAAATGTCTTTTTTGTAATAAAAGAGTCATTAACTTATGAATTTCATCATAAGAAAGCCTATTTCTCAAGTGATCTATATTATTTATGAAGTAATCATAAGAATAACCGTGGTATATCAAAACTTTAATTTTTTCTCTTAATAAAACCCAACTTGGGTTGCTTACTAAGTATACATTACTAAGTTGTTCTAATTTTTCTCTTAAGTCTTTATCTAAAATTGGTTGTGGTTCTGCTAGTCTTAAAGCATCGTGGTTTCCAGGAGAAATAATAACATTAATTTCACTTGGAAATTTTTCTATTAGTTCAGAAAATTTGTTATATTGTTCAACAGCACTGTTAATATCCAATTCTTCAATTTGTTCTGGATATACTCCAATACCATCAACTAAATCCCCGCTTATTAACACATAACCTATTTTTCCAT
>CAZGMV010000072.1:0-3397 GCA_964526875.1 Candidatus Woesearchaeota archaeon
TATTAAGGTTTGATAAAGTAAGATTTAAAAATATTTTATTTTTAATATTTTTAATGATAGAGGCTTTTATATTATTAAGGGTAAAGCCTGGAACAGAAATTTTAGTTAGAGATGAGCTAAGCAATTTTAAAGAAATAGTTGAAATTAATATGCTTTATGGAGAATGGGACTTTATAGTTAAAGTAATTGCAAGTGATTTGAAACAATTAAGAGATTTTGTAATTAAAAATATAAGAAATATAAAAGGAGTTTTAGACACTTCTACATTAATTAGTGCGGAATAATAAAGATTATTTCTTATTATACCAAAATAGTTAAATTTTTACTGTAATATTTTTTATTTTTAACTAGAAGAATTTTTATAAAAATTTTCAATTAGTTTAAGGAGATTATGATTAAAAGAAACTGGTGGGAGCCAATTCCTTTTACTCAAGAGATAGCAAATTTCTACTACTGCTTTCGTTCTATTGAGAATTTGTATGGCGATTATAAGGATAAGCAAGAAGTGGTTTCCGAAGTAGTTCCTTTAGTGCAAGAAGCAGTTTATAATTTGGTTTCCTTTTTGGACAAAAAAATCAAAGGCCAACTTAGAATTTACGAACCCTTATGGACAAAATTAAAAGATGATATTGAAGAATTAGATGAATATAAAGTTATTTATCCACCCACTATTCTTTTGTATGAAAAAATTGTTCTTTTAGCTAATAAAATAGTTTTAGGAGAAAAAGAGGAAGATTTATTACTCACTTTTACCAGATTGTTATTTAGGTTGTTTCTTAGCTGTAATTACTTAAGGCATAAAAATTTCGCTGTTTTTCCAAGATATAAAGTATCAGATTCTTTATTTGAGAGAATCTTAAATCATTGCTTCAATTTTTCTTTTGAAAATTATTTAAAAGCCTGTACGAATTGTAATGAACAACCTTTGGAATATTTAGTTGAGCAATATAGAAATGATAAGCGTGTTTTTTTAGAACCTTTTTCTCATATTCTTTTATACAAAATTGATTGCCTTAATTTAAATGAAAAGGAATATATCAATAAGTCCCTAAAACTAATTAAGCAATTTTATGACAGCAAAATCACAAATTACGAATTACTTGCCAAATTATCAAAATTAGATTTAGAACACACGCTTTATAAAATTAAAAGGTAAATATTACTTACTTTTTCCAAAAAATTCTTTTTTTAATTCTTGAAATCTATTTTCTTTAATTGCTTTTCTTATCTCTTTCATTAATCTTTGGAAGAAATAGACGTTGTGATACGTTAGTAAAACACTTGCTAGTATTTCATTTTCTTTTTTTAAGTGTCTTATATAAGCTCTTGTAAAGTTTTGACAAACATAACAATCACAAGTTTCATCCAGAGGTTTGTAATCCTTTTTATACTTCTCTCTTTTTATATTTATTCTGAATTTCTCATCTTTATCTTTGTTGTCGTTCCAAACATAAGCAAACCCAAATCTCGCCATTCTTGTTGGAATAACGCAGTCAAACAAATCCACACCTCTTTCAACTGCTGAAAAAATATCTTCTACAGCACCTATTCCAAGCAAATGCGTTGGCTTTTCCTTTCCTAGAATAGGCATTACACTTTCAATTACTTTTTTCAAGTTTTCTTTAGTATCTCCATAACTTTCACCAAAAGAACCTCCTATTGAATACATTCCAATTAACTCACCATACTTCTCATCTAATTTTTTAACGAATAAAGAAGAATCTTTTCTCAAGTCTAGAAAAGGACCTCCTTGAACTACTGGAACTATTTTTTGGTAATCTTTTCCTTTTTCTTTAAACGCTTTTAAAGATCTTAAATGCCATCTTTTTGTCCTCTCTAACGCTTCTTTTTGATATTCTTTATTTGCTAGAGGGCTTGTACATTCATCAAAAGCAACTACTAAATCACTTCCTATTTTTGATTGAATTTCTATGCTTTTTTCTGGAGATAAAAACAGTTTTTTTCCACTTTTTGGCTCTTTAAAATAAACTCCTTCTTCTTTAATTTCAACATAATTAACTCCTTTCTTCCACTTTCTGTCCTTTATTTTTTCCTTTTTATCTAAAAACTTTCCGATACCTTCCTCATTACCAAAACCTAAAGAAAACACTTGAAAACCACCACTATCACTAATGATCAATCCATCAAAACCCATAAACTTGTGAATTCCTAAAGGTTCTATTGTTTTATAAGCTTCTTTAACAAATAGATGATAAGTATTAACGACTAGATAATTGACTTTTAACTCCTTTAAATCCTTTGTCGTCAAACCTTTTATTGCTCCTTTTGTTGCAACAAAGGCTAGAGAAGGAGTTTCTATTGTTTTACCATTAATCTTGAATTTTCCATAATAAGCATTTCCATCTTGAGCCAAGATTTTAAACATTTTTTCAAGCAAATTAAGTTTTTATAAATCTTTTATAAAGTCCAAGTTTAACAAATCATCAAGTTCTTTAATTTCATAGTCAACAACATTTTCTTTATCTTTTTCTTTACTATATTTTCCTGTTAATATTCTTACAGTTTTCATACCCAATTCCTTAGCTGGTTTTAAATCTTTGTCAATTCTATCTCCAACAAAAACACATTCCTTTCCTTTTAAATTGCATTTTTCTAAAACAAATTTAAACAATCTTAAATCAGGCTTTTTAAATCCAACTTTTTCTGAAATGAAAGTATTACTTTCATCAAAAAACGCATCCAAACCTAATCTAACTATTTTATCCCATTGTTTTTCATATAGGCCATCAGTAACTAAAAATAGCTTAAATTTTGTTGTTAAATAGAAAAGGGTTTTAATAGTCTTTATATTAGGTCTTAAAAGAGATGTTTTTATGTTGTGGTAAGTCATTACTCCTTTAAAAATAATTCTTGGATCTTCACTTCCATTAAAGAATTTAACTAGGTCGTTAAAATGTTTATTATAATTAGAACCTTTTTCCTTTATAATTTCCATTAATTTTTCCATAGCTTCTTCAAAATTTGCCTTTAATCCACTTTGTATCATTGCCTTTACCGCTTCTTTCCTTGCGGTTTCAGTAAAAGAAGTGGAAGGGAATAAAGTATCATCTAAGTCAAAAATAATTGCTTTAATCATTGTTAATTTTATTTAAATAAAAAATATTTAAAATATTTAAAAGCTATTTTGAAATATAAGTTAATAGCGTTAACCTTCTATTACCCCTACTTTTTGTGTGTAAATTATTTTGCTTTGAAATGTTTTGTTAATAAAAATATCTTTTTATAGCACAAAAACATCTTTTTCCTTTATATTTAATTACTGTTTCGTCTATTAAAAAAGTTTTTCTTTTTTTTATTGTTTGATTTAAAATATTTGCTAATTCTCTTAACCCACAAGCTTTATGATAAAGCTCGTGGGCTTACACTCCCTACCACC
>CAZGMV010000073.1:0-3374 GCA_964526875.1 Candidatus Woesearchaeota archaeon
AACCTAAAAGAAGAACTAATTAAACTTTCTTTTTTTGGTTTAAATTTAGAAGATAGTAAGTAAAAAAATTTTTTATTTTTAGTTATTAATAAATTTTATAAATAATTAGAAGTCTCAATTAATGATGGAAATGAAAAAAGAATTGATTAAAAAAACCTTCATCATATTTTTAATCATGTTAATTCCTGCAGTGTTTTTAACAGGTTGTCAAAAAAGTGAGGTAAATAAACAACAAACTCCACAATCCCAACAAATTACACAAGAACCTATACAAACATCAAATAGTCAAATGGAAGTTAAACAAACAACAACACAAACAACAGAAGGTCAAAATAACAAAGATGATAGAATACTAAATAACAAAACATCAAACACAACAAATGAAGATCAAGAGTTAATTGACTTATTGAATGCTTTAGAAAAAGAATAAAAACGATTAATAAATAATATCTTTATTTTTCAAATCTTTTTGTATTTCTTTTAATTTTTCTTTAAGACTATTTAAAATTCTCTTATCAAACAAGGGTTTTTTAACTTCTTTTTTGACTTCTTCATAGATTTCAATATCTGGTGTTTTTATATATTTTTTTTCTAAACTTAATTCCTTTATTGCCTCTTCAATTGCTTTTGCTGTTAACGAATCTGGCTTAAAAAAGGAAATTATTAATTTATAATATCCTCCATGTTTTTTTAGATAATTTTTTACCCTTTCTTTTGTTGTCTTAAAGTATTCTTCTTGGATTTCTCTAGTTTCTTCCCATTCAGGCCAATCATAATCTTTAAATGGGAATTTAGTTATAAATTCATAAGGAATAACTCCAGGATTAGAAACTACAACCCAGTGCATTTTTTTGTATAACTGAAAACCACCTACAGTTTTTTTCAATAATTTATGAGTTTTTGATAAAAAATAAGGCTTTCTAGCAGCACAAGGGATTAAAAACAAAATATCTTTCTCTTTAGGTGGTTCATAAAAATTTAAAAGGAACTCTTCCCACATTTCATAAACCCTGTTCTTTAAGTTTTCAATCTTAGCTCCTTTTAAGTATTTTTCTTTATACTCTTTAATAATTTGTTCAGGAAATTTTGGAATGAAGTAATAATTTGAATAATCCAACTCAATTTTTGTGTTTTCTATAACAAATTGTTTTTCTCCCTTAATTAATTCATCAATTATCTTTTCATCAATATTCAAAGCTTTTTTTATAACTTTAATAAATTCTTCTTTGTTCAGCGGTTTCCATCTCTTATTAAACCATAACCAAAATATTGGAGCGTCTTTATGAGGATAAGCATTAATAAAAACGACTTCATCTGCAATTTCTCTAGCGAATTCAAATGTTTTTTTAGTTGTTTCAACAACATTTTTATCATAAGGAACATTTACTAAAGCATAAACTCTTAGCTTAAATCCTAATTCTTTAGCTTTTAAAGCTTTTTCTTTAAAACTTTCTAAATCAAAAAAATCTTTCATCAAAGCTTTAATTAAAAAGTTATCTGCTACTTCTAAACCAATCCCAAACCAAATTTCTTTATTAGCTTTTTCAGCAAGTTCTTTTAACCTTTTTAATTTTTCTTCTTTTAAATCGTTTATTCTAGTTTCTAATAACAATTTTTTAACATTTTTATCTTTTAAATAGTTTAATAATTCCACTAAAAACTCAAAAGGGACTTGTTCTTCATCTAAAAAAGAACCAGAACAATAAAGTTTTATTCTATCAATGTTATTTTCTTTTTTTTCAAGTTTTTCATATTTTTCAATAAACTCTTTTATTAATTCATCTACACTCTTTTTTGGAAATTCCAATCTTCCCCAACCACAAAATAAACATTTTCCCCAAGAACATTTTCCAGTATTTAAAATCAAAAATAAATCTTTTTCTTTGTTTATTAAATTGTTCATTAAAAAAAGAAAGCAATAATTTTAAAAACTCTTTCTTGTTTATTTTTAAATGAGAATTTATGATTTAATTATTTTTTTACCTAAAGAGAAGTTTACAAGCCATAATGTCAAAATTTTATTAAATAAATTATTAAAAACAGGTATATCCTACAGAATAATTGGAAAAGACAATATCTGTGAAAGTTATTCAGGAGATTTATTCCAATGTTTAAGCGTCAAAGAAGCTATAAAAGAATCAATTTATGGAAAATCTTTGTTTTTACCAGGCGGGGAAGGAGTTTTAGATTTAATAAATGACACTTTAGCTTTATCTTACTTAAACACTTTTGATTTAACTAAGAATTATTTATTTTTAGAAAACGAAGCAATTCTGGTTTTCATTTTTTTAAGAAAGTTATTTGGTAAAACAATAACAAAATTTACGAAAAACAAATCTTTTTATTTTGAAAACCAATTAACTCCTCTGGATGAGGATGTGGTTATCGATTCAAATTTAATTACAACAAGAAAAATAGTTAGTGAAGAATTTGTTAAGAAAATTATGGAAAAATTAGAGGAAATCAAAAATAAATAAAAACTTATTTTAATTTCAATTTTCCAAGATTAATTAATTTATCTTTCTCTTCAACATAAATTATATTAACATAATTTATTTTCTTCAAATAAGGGCTTAAAAAATCTTTATTTAAAACATTACTTCCTTTTAAGAATTTATTGAATGCTGGAATTACAATTAACTTTCTATTCATCAAAAAAACAGGAATCTCTAAATTATATTCTCCTAATTTTAAAAAAGGATGTTCATTTGCAATGATAAAAATCTTATCTTCTTCAAAATCTTTAAAATAAACATCCCCATGCGTTATTACTATTTTATTTCCTAAGTTTACTCTTTTAACTACTTTAATCCCTAACTTCAAAGCAATATTTTTTATGTAATTATCGTGGTTACCTTGGATAATAATGATTTCTTTAAAAATTTCTTTTAGTTTTTTTAAAAATCTAGCTAAAGAAAAGAACTCCTCCTTTTCTTTTCCAAAATCATGTTTTATGTCCCCATTAATAATTAGATATCTAACATTATTTTCTTTTCTCAACTCTTCTAATTCCTTTAAAATCTCTTTTTCAATAAATCTTGGAATAAAAGATCCTTTTTCAATAAATAATTCACTCATTCCTAGATGTAGGTCTGCAATTATTAAAAAATTTTTTATTTTTAAAGCTCTTTCAAAAAAAGAAACAAGAGGTTTTTTTGTGATTGGTGGCTTATTTAATTTCATTTCTTTTTTAGTTTTACTTTAACTTTAAGATTTTTCCTAAATCCATTAATAATCTTACATCCATTATTTCCCTTAAAATATTTTCATAAAACTGATATGCAATTGTTATTGCTAGCATTAATGACGTTCCTCTTATTAAACCACCAAATAAATTAGTTATTGCAGCTAAAACTGCTACTCCTAAAGCACCC
>CAZGMV010000074.1:0-3316 GCA_964526875.1 Candidatus Woesearchaeota archaeon
TAGCCCCTACCCGAATAAAGCTGCTAATCCAGCAGCTGCATCAACTTCTTGTTTTTTCTCTTCTTGTTTAGGTTCTTCTTTAGGTGTTTCTTGTATTTGCTCTACTTTAGGTGCTTTATCAGGATTTAGTGTAATGTCTAAGGTATTTGCTTTAATTACAGCATCAATAATTAGGTCTTCAATTGTGTCTTTACTAATATAACCAGTTTCAATTGCAATAGCTTTTGCTTCTCTGAATGCTTTTGGTAATAAGTGTTCTAATGTTTCTTTTGTTGGATAAGCTATTTCTAAAGCAAATCCTAATGCTTTTAAATAAGCATTTAATAAATCCTCTTTGTATTGTTCTTCATCAACAGATAAGATGTCTTTAGTATAAATAATTCCATCTTCATAAGCTGCTACTAAATCTAAACCAATTTCTAAAGGTTCAATTCCTAATTTATTAAGCAACTCTGCAACTTCTGGAGTGATTGTTTCTCCTGCCTTTGTTACTACTGTATCTTCTAAAACTTCAATTTTCCCTTGGTTTACTTTTGTTTTTACTCCTACTTTTTTAAACATAGGTATTTGCATTGGTGGAAAATCAGTTAATCCTGCAGGTACTACTATGTCTTTTGGAGCAATAGCTCCAGGAACTGCAGGAGCTGGAGACTTATTTTTTTCTAGTAATTTGTATAATCTGAAAGGGTTGTCATTAGTAACTAAAATTGCAGGTTCAATTCCTAGTTTTTCTTCTAATTTTTCAATTCCTGGTTTTTCATTTTTCATTTCTTCCAATGCTCTTTTAATTAAAGTTTTTTTAGCTACTCTAATTACTGCTTTATCTTTTAAGCTTTTTCTCATTCTTTGGAAAGGAAGTGCTGGCAATTTGAAAATATCTACAATTGCAATAACTTTGTTATTTTTCATTAATGATTTTAAATATTCAACTTCTTTCTTTTTCCATTCTTTAACCATTTTTATCACCTATTTTATTTTAACAGGTTTACTCATTGTGAATTTGATATATGCTGTTTTTATGTTTCCTTCTTTATTTGGCAATTTTCCAACTAAAGAATTCCAAATTGTTTCTAAGTTTTCAGCTAATTCTTCATCTTTCATTGTTTCTACTCCAAAAGGAACATAAATTAATGGAACTTTTTTAGCTGACAAGATAACCATTTTTTGTAATCTATCGTATAAATTATTTAATTTAGCTCCTTTAGGTGGGAATAATTGCCCAAACTTTGGATTTGGCATTTTTCCTAAAGGTCCTAAATATCTACCAAAAGTCTTAGCAATTTGAGGCATTATATTTGCTTGAGCTACGAAGAAATCAAATTCTCTAGCTAATTTTTTAGCTTTTTTCTTGTCATATTGAGAAAATTCATCAACTAAAATAACTTTATCAAATACTTGTTTTGCTTCTTCATAAGTTTCAGGACCTACAAAAGCACAAATTTTCCTTTTTTTACCTAGACCATGAGGAAGAATTACAAAGTCTTCTATCCTATTTTCAACTTTATTTAAATCTAAATCTTTTAAACCAACTTGTAATTCTGCCGTTTGGACAAACTTTCTTTTTTTATTTACTTCTCTTAGTTTTTTAATAGCTTCTACAAATCTTTTTTCCATTTTTATCACCGGGTTACCCCTCCCTGTTTCTCTATTGGAAACAGGTCTTCGGGGTTTTGAAATAATTTTTATAAATGTTTTAGACTTTTTGAATTGTTCTACTTAAAGAAAAAATTTTATAAAGTTTTCTGTTTTTTTACTTTCTAAGTTTTGGGCCGGTTGCCTAGCCTGGAAAGGCGTGGGACTTCTAATCCCAAGATCGCGGGTTCAAATCCCGTCCGGCCCACTTTTTTCAACTGATACATCAATCAGCACTGTTCTAAAAACAGAATTAGGAATAAAATATTTATATAAACTCGGAAAGTGTAATGTGGATTAATTAAAAAAGTTTTTAAAGATAGAACCTAAAAAATCTTAAACTTTTTAATTATTCTAACTTTTTATTTTTTAGATCAGCGTTGGTATGTTTCATCACTGCTCAGATGAGCAGAGTTTCATCATTATTGATTTTGGCTTTCGAATTTTTCTTAAAAATAAGGTTGTAAAATTTATAAAAGAAAACTAGTTAATTAAATGTGTTGTTAGATATTATTAAAAAATTTGAGTTAGATGCTCAAAATTTTGATATTGCGAATAAAGATTTACAAAGAAATTTATTTTTAGCTGCTGAAAAATTGATGGAAAATTTTTCTTTAAAAGAACTTAAAGATTTGGATAAAAATGCTAAAAAATATCCTATTTTATTTGCCTTAGCATTAAAAATTGCAATCTCAAAATTAGTTATAGACAAATTTGATAAGAAATTAAAAGAAACAAACGAAAAGAAAGAAATAGATGTTGTTTTTGCAGTTTATAAAGAACATAATAGAATAAAAACAAGAGAGGAGAATCCTTACGGAGAGGATTTTTTAAATGTAAAGTACGAACAAATGAAGTGGTTGTTTAATAATACTAATTTTGATTGGAATTTGATTGTTGTAGATGATGGATGTCCTTTCAGTTCAGGTAAGTTAGCAGAGAAAATTGTAAAAGAAAAAAAGTATGAAAATGTAAAAGTCCTTTATCTAAAAGATATTTTGGGTAAGAAACCTTTAAAGGACTTAAGAAGCACTGATGAAAGTAAGAAAGGAGGTTCTATTCTTTATGGCATTTACTACTCTTTAAATAATTTCTCTAAGGAATTGGACAAAAAAATAATTATATATACAGATGCTGATTTATCAACACATTTAAGCCAGATTGGTTATTTGATTGAAAACTTATTGAATAATTCTAAAAAAATGTCTATAGGCTCAAGAAGAGAAGACAATTCTGTTGTAATTAAAAAAGGAGTAAGAAACTATAGGGGTAAGTTATTTATTTACTTTTGGAAAAAGATATTGCCTATTTTGGATTTTATTGTTGATACACAATGTGCTTTCAAAGCTTTTAGAGGAGATTTTGTTAGAGACTTAATTGAAAACAATATTGAGAAACAATTTGCTTTTGATATTGAGCTTATACTAAAGGCTGCTTTAAAAGATAAAGAAAAGATTGATGTAAAAGGAATTGTTTGGATTGATAGCGATAAGGAATCTAATACTAAAGATTCTGATTTGTATTTAGAAATGCTGAAATCTGTAGTTAAAATGGCTTTAAGGTATACTAAACTCTCTGAGAGAGAATTGGAGTACATAAATTTCATCTCCAACTTAACTAAAGAAGATTGGGAAAAATTAGTTGAAAATGTTCCTAAGGAGATAATTGAAGGAAATCCTAAAGA
>CAZGMV010000075.1:0-3309 GCA_964526875.1 Candidatus Woesearchaeota archaeon
TTAAAACTTTTAGTTTTTTATTATTTATTATTAAAAGAGTTGAAAAACATCTTTTATACAAATTTATTAAACATTGAGAACTACACTTTATCTAAACTAAAGAAAAAAAATCTAAATTATTTTATTGAACATATTGGTTCTAAAGAATTGTTTGACTTAATTAAAGAAATTTTAGAAATTAAAGATGAATGGTTGGTAAAAAAAATCGAAAAATTCATTGAAGAAAAAAGACAAGAAATACAAAAAATAAAAGAAGATTTTGACTACATTCTCTTATCTTTTGAACATAATGATTTTCCTTTAAAAGAATATATACTTAAAAAAGAAAAAGAAGTTTTAAATAAAATTTATTGGTTTTTACATAATAAAGGAATTGTAGAGGATTTAGAAACAGATAATGCCTTTGAGGAATTAGATTTTAAACAAATTAACACTTCCTTAGAAAAAATCCTTACTTTTTATTTGATCTTATTACTAAGACCTTTCATAGAAGTTAGTGAAGAACAAATTTTGAACTTTTTCAATTATCTATTGCTAAATGAAGGAGAAATTGAAAAAGAAAGCTTACTTTGGTTTAACTTAATCCAAAATTTAGCATTTCTAATAATTTTAAACGATGAAATTAACTATTTTGAAAGAAAAGAGAGAGATGAAAAAGAGGAATTTGATTACAAAATATTAACTAAAAAATTTAAAGAAAAAAAAGAAGAATCTTTAAACTTGCTAAAACAAATATTTAACAATTATTAAAACTTAAACTTATACTTATAAAATTTACTTGCTTTTCTTCTTATGAATGACGAGTTAAAAGTAAAAATTGGTTTAGAAATACATGCTTACTTAAATACTAAAGAAAAATTATTCTGTAAATGTTCTTCTGATTATTCAAATTTTGAGCCTAATCAAAATATTTGTGAGATCTGTACAGGTATGCCAGGAACAAAGCCTTTACCAACAAATGAAGAAGCTATTAAAAAGACGATACAAATAGCTCATATTTTAAATTGTAAACTTGGAAAACAACCTTTCATTTTTCAAAGGAAACATTATGATTGGCCGGATATGCCAAATGGTTATCAAAGAACAATTTCAGGAAGTTATTCAAACCCAGTTGGTATAGAAGGTTTTTTTGAAGGAATTAGAATTATTGAATGTCATTTAGAAGAAGATCCTGCAAGATGGGAACCAAGCACTGGAAGAGTTGATTATAATAGGGCTGGTGTACCTTTAATTGAAATTGTCACTTATCCTGACTTTAAAAACGCTAAAGAAGTTAGAAATTGGTTAGATAAACTACTTTATACTTTAGAATATTTACAACTAATTAAAAAAGGATCTATTAAAGCAGACGTAAATATTTCGGTTAATTACAAAGGAAAGCAAGGGAATAGAGTTGAAATTAAAAATGTAAATTCATTAAAAGCAATTGAGAAAGTTATTAATTATGAAATATTAAGGCAAAAAACTATTCTAATGCAAGGAAGAAATGTTGAAAGAGAAACAAGGGCTTTTAATGAGGCACAAGGGACTACAATTAGAATGAGAAGTAAAGAAGAAGCTGTTGATTACAGATTTATCCCCGACCCTGACATTTCACCAATTTATTTAAGTGAAGAATTTATTAAAAAAACTTTGAAAGAATTGAAAGAAGCTCCTTTAAAAAGAATTGAAAGGTTTATGAAAGAGTTCGGTTTAAGTTATGAAGAAGCATATACTTTATGTACTACTGAGTTCTATGCTGATTTATTTGAAGAATTGGTTAATAAAGAAAAAGGATTAAAAGATTTAATTGTAAAAACTATGAAAAGGGATTTATTAAAAGCTCTAGAAGTAAATAATAAAAGTATAACAGATCTAGAAAAGGAGTTTAATAAAGAACTATTTGTTTTAATAATAAGAGAATTTAAAGAAGGAAACATTACAAATTTGATATTCCAAGAGTTATTAGTTGACCTTGTAAAAGGAAGAAGTAAAGAAGAAATAATTAAAAAACTTGAAGAAAATAAAGTAGTTAGTGATGAAGAATTAATTAAAAAAATTGTTAAAGAAGTGGTAAACAACAATACTAAAGCTGTTGAAGATTACAAAAAAGGACAAGAAAAAGCAATCCAATTTTTATTTGGACAAGTAATGAGAAAATTAAAGAAGAGAGGTAATAAAGACTTAATTTGGAAATATTTAAAAGAGGAATTAAAATAATTTTTCTTTACTCTTCCTTCAATTCAATAGATTTTATTAATTTGTTATTTCCATAAATTTCAATTACTACAGGTTTTTGTTTTGTTATAATTATGTTGTTTATTTTTATAATTCCTTCTATGAAGCTAATTAAGTTAAATTGCAGTTGCTCTCCACAATCTGTTTCAATTCTAATTATTTGCTTTTCCTCATCTTTTTCATAATCAGTTATTTTACATAGTTTATTGTTTTCAATTAGGAAATCTCCTTTACTTAATGCTTTTGAATTATCTAAATCAGCGAAAATCAAATTAGCTTCTGCTGTTTGTTGTGTTAGTATTAAGTAACTTTCTTTGGTATTTAAGTTTATTAAGTAGTTTTTGGTTATTAAGTAGTTTATTCCATCATGGCTTAATACTTTTCCTATCTCTACAGTTTTGCTGTCATAAATAACATACCAAACACTACCTAAATTAACTACAAAGTCTGTTATTCCATTATTGTTTAAATCTAAAGCATAGCTTGTTGTTGAGTAAGTTGTTTTAGTTTGAGTGTTGTAAGCTAAAGTAATTGAATTAGGTTGTGTTTTTATGAACACTAAGTTGTTGTAAATTATTGTGTTTGAGATGTAATTGTTGTTTAAATTAATGTATTGAGTTAATTTGTTTATCAAATATTGTTGTGAGCCAAGGTTTATTGCTTTTTCAGCATATTTGTTTTGGCTTGAGTGGAAGTAAGTGTAGTAATCATAAGTTCCATCTTGGTCTTCGTCAATTAAATAAGTGTTGTCTTGGATTTCTTTAATGTTAATTGTTTCGTTCAACTTATTATTTTCTAAAATTGCTATTGGTGTTAATGAAGTAGTGGAATTTTGTTTATAAACAACAAACTTGTTTGTGTTTTCTATTTTTACTGTGTAGATTACACAACTTGGCTCTGAACCACATAGTTCTTCTTGTAATTTAGATAAGAAAGAACATCCTTCTAGGTCTGCTAAAGTTAAACCAATTATTGGTGTGTAATGGCTATTGAAACATAAATACTTTCCTTCTATATTAGGATCTTCTTGTATTTTTAATGTTGATTCTTCTATGTTTGCTATTTGTGGTTCTTGGTCAGCGTATTTTCTTA
>CAZGMV010000076.1:0-3289 GCA_964526875.1 Candidatus Woesearchaeota archaeon
TTAATTTTAAAACCTTCAAGAACTTTAAGTGGTGTTTCTGTAATAGCAGTAATGACTAAACCTTTTCCCTGCCCACATGGAAGGTGTATTTTTTGTCCTGGTGGAGAAAAATCAGTTTTTGGAGATACTCCAAACAGCTATACTGGTTTAGAACCTTCAACAATGAGAGCTATTAGAAATGAATTTAACCCTTATTTAATTGTTTGGAATAGATTGTACCAATACATTATTACTGGACATAAACCAACGAAAATTGAGGGGATAATACAGGGAGGGACTTTTCTCTATGATCCTTTAAATTACCAATACTATGTAATTTTTTCAGTTTATAAAGCATTAAATGATTTTTCAAAAATCTTCTATACAAAAAAATCAATAAACTACAAAAGATTCTTTGAGTTTTTTCCACTAGAAAAAGAAAGTGGTAATTTTAGAGAAGTTAATGAGAAAATAAAACAATTACAAAAAATTTTTTTAGGAAAAGAAATTGACTTAAATAAAATAACAGAAGAAATGATTGAAAAAGTTAAAGAAATTAATGAAAAAGAATCTTTAATTAAATTAGTTGCTTTAACATTAGAAACAAAACCTGATTGGGCTAAAGAAAAAGACATAAATAAAGCTTTATTTTATGGAGCAACAAGAATTGAATTAGGAATACAAACAACAATTGATAGAGTTTTAAAAATAAACCAAAGAGGTCATTCTGAACAAGATAACATAAAAGCCACTGGTTTATTAAAAGATTCTGCTTACAAAATAACTTACCATATAATGCCTGGTCTTTATGGGCAAACAAGGGAAGAAGATTTATTAGTTTTTAAAGAATTATTTGAGAATGATTTCTATAAACCAGACTCATTAAAAATTTACCCAACTTTAGTTATTAAAGGAACTCCTCTATATGAATTATGGAAAAAAGGAAAATACAAACCATATACAGATGAAGAAATAATTGATTTACTTGTTAAAGCTTTAAAGTACATCCCCCCTTATGTAAGAATAATGAGATTTAATAGGGACATTCCAACAACAGTAATTGATGCAGGCGTAAAAAAAGCTAACTTAAGAGAGATTATTTATAAAAAAGCTGAAGAAGAAGGAATTAAAATCAAAGAAATAAGATACAGGGAGATTGGTAGAAAAATACCCGAAATTAACAAACTTGATGAGTGGGAAATTAAAGTTTTAGAATATAATGCAAGCTACGGAAAAGAGTTTTTTATTTCAGCTGAATTACCAGAAGATGACATATTATTAGGATTTGTAAGGCTAAGAATTCCGGGTAAAAATAAAAATTTTATTTTCAGACCAGAAATTAATGAAAAGACTGGATTAATTAGAGAATTACACGTTTATGGTAGTGAAGTTCCTTTAATTGATAAAAAAGGGGTGTTTATAACCGCACAAAACAAAGGAATAGGAAAAGCTTTGATGAAAAAAGCTGAAGAAATTGCAATTAAAGAAAAAATGGAAAAAATACTAGTTATTTCAGGAGTAGGAGTAAGGAATTACTATTATAAATTAGCTTATAAAAAAGAAGGTCCTTATGTTTCAAAAAATCTTGTCTAAAAATATTAAAACAAAGTATTTAGAAATTCTAGTTAATATTATAAATTTTTCGGTGCTTTAAAAAAATACTTTAAAATCAAGGGTCCGTAGCTCAGACTGGCGGAGCGCACGCCTGATAAGCGTGAGGTCCGGGGTTCAAATCCCCGCGGACCCACTCTATTGGGCCGGTGGTCTAGTGGCTATGACGTCTGCCTTACAAGCAGAGGGTCGCAGGTTCGAATCCTGCCCGGCCCATTTCTCAACAACATTTCAGTTAATACAGTTCTAGATTCTTAAAAATTTCTCTAAAGAAGAAACGTAAGATGAAGATTAGATTTTACTTTAATAAATCAGTTGAAGAAAACGCTAGCTTATATTATGAAAAAGCAAAAAAAATCGAAAATTTAATTAAAGGAGAAGAATACAAACTAAAATTAATTAAAGAAGAAATTGAAAAGTTAAAAAAAACAAAAAAAATTGAGGAAAAAAGAAAAGAAGAGATTAAAAAATTTAAATCACTAATAAAAAAAAGGGAATGGTTCGAAAAATTTAGATATTTCTTTAGCTCCGAAAATGAATTGGTCGTTTGTGGGAAAGACGCTACCACTAATGAAATTTTGATTAAAAAATATTCAAACAAATTTAAATGGGTTTTACATAGTGAACTACCTGGAAGCCCTTTTTGTTTAACAAATGGAAATGAAAAAACGCTGAAAGAAGCTGCGGATTTTATTGCATGTTTTTCAAAAGCCTGGAAAAACAATTTAACAGCTATAGACGTCTTTTATGTAAAACCTGAACAAGTAAGTAAAAAAGCTAAAAGTGGAGAATTTTTAACTAAAGGAAGTTTTATGATTTATGGACAAAAAAATTTTTTAGTTGGAGAAGCTAAATATGCTATTGGAATTAAAATAAATAAAGAAAAAAAAATAATTGAAGATATTATTTTTGGCCCTTATTTAACAGTAAAAGAAAAAGCAGATTATTGGGTTTGTTTAGTTCCAGGAAAAAAGAAAAATAAAGAATTAGCAAAAGAAATCAGTAAGAAGTTGAAAATAAAACATTGGCAAGTATTACAAGACTTAATTCCTCCAGGAGGTGGAGAAATAGCAAAGAATTTAAGTAGAACTCCTTAATCGGTTTAGTTAAATTAATTATTTCCACAATTGTTGAAATTGTTGATAGTATACATTAAATTAATATAATAACCTAAATTTTTTTTAGACAAGTTGTCCACTTTTTCTAAAAGCTTTTGCCTAAACTCAGAATCTTTTCCTTGAGCAGCTTTTTCTAATTCTTTATAACATTTAGTGTTCTTAAAGTAATTAGCTAAAATGAGTTGTAGTAAAGAATCAAATTCATAGTAATGTGATAAATGAACACAAGACTTTTGATTTGTTAAACTTACTAAAACTCTTCTATACTTATCAGAAACATTATAATTATTATCTTTGTAAACTTCACCAACATAAACCTTAAAATTATCAAATTTTTCAGAACAATTGTAAAGATTTAGTTCACTTTTGATTAAGTCTAAATTATTTACTTTGTAATTAGTGTCAATTTCCTGTAGATTATAGAAATTAGAGAAGTTTATTATTGACTTAGTTGCTACTAAAGAAATATCTGAAAAAAAGACATAAAAAGTAATTAAAGAAGTCACAACCTTAATTATATTCACAATAGTTCTTACTTCTTTATCTTTAATTACAAATTTGGAAATATAAATACAAAAAGA
>CAZGMV010000077.1:0-3289 GCA_964526875.1 Candidatus Woesearchaeota archaeon
TTTGAAATTTGAAATTTTCATTAAATAATTTCTTTTCTTTTTCTTCAATTAAAAAATCTTTTAGCTTTTTTAACAGACCTTCTTCTAATAACTTTTTTAATGATTTGTTATTTAGAGAATTTAAGTCCCTCAAATAAAACCAATCTTTAAATTTAACTGTTTCTTTTTTATTAGGTTTATAAACAATTATTAAGTCTTTTTCTTTTTTTGTGTAAAGAATCACTAAGTTATAGGTCTAAAACAATTTATAAAATTTATTTATTGAACTATTTTTATGAAAGAGACTGAGATTATGAAAGCAATACATTCCTTATTTTATGTTAGATCTAAAGAAAATAATGAAAAAAAGCTTCCTCGTTTACATGATAGCTGGTTTTTGTTTTTAATTAGTAAAGGTTATAAAGAGTATATTGAACAAGTTCTAAGATTTTATGATGAAGAAGGAGGACATGGTTATAAAAGTAGAAAATATGTTAGTTTAACAAAATCTGGAGTATATTTAAGAGAAAGTTTGTTTAGTTTAGAAAAATATTGTTTTTATAGAATTGAAAACAATAATCTTTGTGTTTATAATTGTTTTGAAAAAAGTATAGGTTATTTTTGTGGAGTTTTCTTAGGAGAATTAGTTGGATTGTATAAAATTAGTGAAATTGAAAAATATATAAAATTCTTTGAGGAATTGAGAGAGGAAGATCCTTTAATCGTTAAGTTAAGAGCAATAAAAGAATATAAAGATTTTTATGGTTTACCTTTAGAAAATATAAAAAAAGCTTTATATCTTGATTTAGCTATTTTGTTTGAAGAGTTTATTCAAGGTAAAGGAAAAGAAGAACTTTATAAAAAGATTGAAGATATGTTTGAAAAAGAAGTTGGTCCAAAAAATAAATTAGTTAAACTTATTTCTTAACCAGTCATACAAAAGATTTTTAAATTAATTATTTTTTAATAACCTACATTGAAATCTTTATTCAAAAAAACCTTCCTCTTTATTTTTATCTTATTCTTTAGTCTTCTTTACTCATTAACTTTTAAAAGCTTTGAAAAAAACAACTTAAGTTTGGACTTAAATAATTCTGAAGGTTTAATTAATGATATTTCCTTAAATTTTAGTAATCAAAGTTTTAAAACCTTCTATATTTACAATCCAATTGAAGATTTGGATTATGTTCTAAAATTAAAAACACCTTTTGAGTCAATTAATCTTACTTTTGAGGATAATGAAGGAAACATTTTACCTTTTTGTTTTGAATTTAATGAAAGTTGTGGTTATTGTCCAAAACCATGGGTTGAGTACAAAGGACATTGTTATTTATTAGCTAGAAATAATATTGCCTTATTGACTAAAAGTTGGCAAAGCGCTGAAACTTATTGCGAAAACTTAAACGCAACTTTAGTTGTTATTAATGACGAAGAAGAAGCAAAGTTTTTAGTTAATTTATTAATTAAGAATGGTTTAAATCCAGGAGTTAATGGCCAAGCATGGGTTGGTTTATTCCAAGGAAAAAGTAGTGCTAAGCCTGATAGCAACTGGATTTGGTTAAAAAGAAGTAATTGGTTTGATTGGGCTAATGGTGAACCAAATGATATAAACAATAATGAAAATAATGAAGAAAATTGTGGAGCTTTATATAGATTTAATGAATCTGGAAAAAAACCTTGGCAATTAAACGATGAAAGATGTAGTAATTCTTTTTATTTCATTTGTGAAAGACAACCTTTTTATTCAAATGATGTATTCTTAAAAGTTCATTTAAAGAAATCATCTTTGGTTGAAGATGGGCAAAGCGTTTTCTTTAATTCTTTTAAACAATCAAATATTCAATTAAATTTAACAAAACTATCAAATAAAAACTTTTCAAAACTAACAATTTCATTTTGGTTTAGGAGGAATGATAATATTGCCAATCAACAAAATCTTTTAACTTTACAAAGTTGGAGTAATGCTATTTTTTTGGAAAGTAATAAACTAAAAGTAAATTTAAGAAATAATTTTAACACTTATGAAGCTGCTAAAACTTTTGAGTTATTGACTATTAATGATACAAATTGGCATTTTTTTACATTAGTTTTCAATGAAAAAAATATTTCTTTTTATTTAGACGGTGAAATTATTAAGGAAGACTCTCATGATTTAGATAAAATTCCTTTTTATTCTTATTTTTCCAAAATTGGAAGCGAATATAATGGTTTCTTTTTTAATGGTTGGATTGATGAAATAAGAATTATCAACAATTCTTGGACAAAGGAAAAAGTTTTATCTTGTTATTTTGAAGGAAGATGTGATGATGAAAAAACTCTTTATTATTTTTCTTTTGATCCAAAAAATAGAGAAGTAGAACTTGAAAATGCTAAATTAGTCAATATTTCTTTTGATTTAGGAATCAAATACTTAAAAACAACAAAAATTTATGCTTATGAAAATAAATTTAATGCAAAAACAGGTTTTGAAGTTTTTGATTATTACAACGATTTCAAATTTAATTTAAGTGGTAATTTAATTGGGGAAAAAGAAGGTGGTGGTTTTGTCCCTATTGTTAATTTTACAAGCCAGAAACTTGTATTAACAAAAAATGAAAATCAAGAAAGAGGTTATTTATTTTGGAATTTAAGTAATAATTCAATATTAAAAAATTTTGAAGCTAAATTAGTGTTTAAAGCTTATGGAGGTAATGGAGCAGATGCTGTTTGGTTAGGAATTTTTGATAATAATGTTTCAGGAACTAGAGAAGATATTGTTAGTAATGGTTATCACTTCACTTTTGATGAATACCAAAATAGAACTTGTTTCACAAACTCAACAAATGATAATGGAAATGGTATTTCTTGTGCAACAAGTATTAATAATTTAGATAATGGGTTAAAACACCAAGGAAAAATAATTTTTAATGAAGGAAAAGCTTTGGTTTATTATGATAATTCCTTAAAAGTAAATGCTTCTGACAATAGCTATCAGAATTATTCAAAGAATTTTGGAAACTATTTAATTTTAGGAGGAAGAACAGGTGGTAAAACAAATTATCACGAGCTTTATTACTTTTACTTAAGACCTTATTATCCTGAAATTAAAGTTTATCAATCAAACCAAAGTTTTTATTTTAAATTAAGGCCAAACTCTATTAATTTAAAGAGATTTGGTTCTCAAGTAGTACAAACCAAAAACTTTACAGTGTTTTATGGAGATTTTACTTTAAACATAACAAACATACAAATTCCAGTAAAAGAAGAAGATTGTGATGTTGTTTTAGGCAAATGGTGTTTTAAGAAGATGAATATTAGTTTAATAGAATGG
>CAZGMV010000078.1:0-3242 GCA_964526875.1 Candidatus Woesearchaeota archaeon
TAAAATTATTTTTATTTTTAAAATTTTTGCTTGGGTTTACGGGAGCTTTCTTAAGTTCTTCATAAAAATTTGAAGTTTTTAATTGCCGATTACTTGGAAAATAAATATTTTCTTTTTTTAAAGAATTATAAATTTCACCTATAGGTTGGAGAGGATATACTTTATCCATTATTTTTTATTATATCAAACAATTTATGAATTTAATCCCAAAATAGCTTTATAAATTTTTTGTTTTGATTTATTTTAATTTTTATGCCGGGGTCGCCTAGTGGCTATGGCGACGGTCTGCTAAGCCGTAGGGCGTCAGCCCTCCCGGGTTCGAATCCCGGCCCCGGCGTTTTTTCTTTAAACTTGAATTGATTTTTTGGCTAGTTGAAAAAGCTTTATAAATTTTTTTAAAGTCCTTTTTCATGGGTAAAAAACAAACAGTAGAAGTGTTGGTTGAGGGAGGAAAAGCAACAGGGGGTCCGCCAATAGGTCCGGCATTAGGACCATTAAAAGTTCCTATTCCAAAAGTGGTCGCTGAGATTAATGAAAAAACTAAAGATTTTAAAGGAATGCAAGTACCTGTTAAGATTATTGTAGATACTGAGGAAAAAACTTGGGAAATCATTGTTGGAACACCTCCTACAAGCCAATTGATTAAAAATGAGTTAAAAGATGTATTGCCACAAAATGAAAAGAAAAAGAGACCAAGAGGTGCTCAGCAACCTGGGAAAGAATGGGTTGGAAATTTAAGTTTAGAACAAGTAATTAAAATTGCGAGAATGAAAAGAGATGGTTTAATGGCTAACAGCTTAAAAGCTGCTTTAATGGAAGTTACAGGAACTTGTGTAAGCATGGGTATTAAAGTTGATGGTATGTCTCCAAAAGAATTCCAACAAAAATTAAAAGAAGGTTATTATGATGAAATACTGGCTAAAGAAAACTGGTAATTTTTGCTTTTATTCTTTACTTTTTAGTTTTTCCAATAATTCTAGGTCAAATTCAATATGTTGTTCTTTAATATCTAACTCAATCCCTTTTTCTTTTAATTTCTGTTTAATTTGATTTAAATTCTTTTTATTTTTTTCTAAATATTCTTTTAAATCTGAAAAAAATTCATAATATTCAAAAAATTTATCCCCTATTTTCCTTAATTCTTCAGCTTCTTTTTTTAATTTCTGTATCTTTTCTTCTTGTTTTTTTAAAGCACCTTCTAATTGCTCTAATTTCATTTCAAACTTTGTTTTTGGTCTAAAAAAGTAATCTAAAGCATTAGAAAAGCTTTCAAATTCTTTAACAACTTTTTGAGTTATTAATTTTATTGGAAAAGGTCTTTTTTCACTTAAATATGGTTCGAATTTTTGATTTATTAGATTAAATAATTCTTTAAATAATTCTTCTTTCTCACTTTCATCCAAATCTTTTGTATCTTTATTAAAAAAACAAAAACCTCTAAATTTTAATCTTTCTTTTAACTCATTTCCATAGTGTTTACCCAATCCTAAATAATTATTAATAAATTTTTCAACATTTCCTTCAAAATTTTTTAATTCTTTTTCTAAACTTTCTTTATTTAATTCAAAATTCTTTTTTATCTCTAAGTCCAAACCAATTCTAAATTTATTATTAAAAACTATTTCCCCTTTACCAAACAACGCTATTCTTATTTTTTTTTCTTCTTCTCCAAATTTAAAAATTAAATCTAATATTCTCTCTCCAGGAAAGATTTTGATGTCTTTTAAAAAACTTCTATTTAAGTATTCTTCTAATTCTTTAAAAAATTGTGGTTTTTGAATAAAAGAATCTTTACTTAGTTCTTTATTAGCTAAAAAAATAGCTTTTCCAAATACTACTTTCAAAAATAATTTGATTTCCCCACTAAATTGAAATAAAACAAAGTTTTCTCCAACAAATAGCTTTTCAAATCTTTTATTGATTAAAGAAGCTAGTTCTTTTTTAATAAAAAAAATATCAAGAAAAGAAAACATTTTTTATCTTTTATTCAATTTTAACTTTCTCTCCAATCATTTGTCCAGGGACTCCAGTTTCAAATCTAGCCCTAACTAATCCTTTGTTTCCATGTGCTGCAGTAATAATTCCTTTTAAAACTTTTCCTTTTTTTCCTGGTGTTTTCCATTCAACTCTTTTTCCAACAAGTTCTTGAGCCTTTTCTCTTGAATCAATTCCGTCAATCTTAATTAATACTTGATTTGTGTAAACAGTATGTCTTCCTCTTCTAAAATTAACTACAATTCCTTCCATAAGGTAAGTTAAGAAAAAGATTTATAAAATTAGTTATTTTTGAAAAAATTAAAATGAATATATATTCAAAGTTTATAAATTTTTCTGTGAATATATATTCGAAAAAATAAAAAAGGTGGTAAAAATGTTAGGCTTTGGTTTTGGAAGAGGTAATGGAAGAGGTCGAGGTAGAGGTTTTAGTAGAGGTCTAGGTAGAGGACAAGGTTTTGGAAGAAATTTTGGAGCTGGCAGAGGTCAAGGTTTAGGACTAGGTAGAGGTTTTGGACTAGGAAGGATATTAGGATTTTGTAGATTTAGAAATCTTAATAATCAAATATTAACAACCGAAGAAAAGGAATTATTAAAAGCAAGATTGAAAGAAGAACTTGCTATTTTAGAAGATAGAAAAAAATTGGTTGAAGAACAGTTAAAAAGATTGGAATAAAAACAAACATAAAATTTAAATATTATGTAATTCTTCTTTAATTTTTTCTTTTAATGCTTTTATTTTTTCTAAAAATTCGTTAATACTCTTTTCTAAATCCTCTTCATTTATATTTTGTTGTTGGACAAAATTTTTTTCCTTATTTATCATTTTATCAGTTTTATTAATCTCATTTTCTTTTAATTTGTCTATTAGCGGCGTTTCTTTTTTATTTTCCCATTTTTCAATAGGTTTTAAGTAACTTGTTTTTTGTTGTACAATTAAGTCTTTTTTTTCATTTTCTTTAAATGTCTTAAGTTTATCTAACAACTCTTTATCCAATTCTTCCTTATTCTCTTTTTTTATAGGAATTAACAATATAGGTTTTTCTTCTTTTTGTTTCTTTTTTTTATTTTCTATGATTGAATCTTGAATTTCTAAAGATAACGAAATTTCTATAGGTGTGTTATCTTTAATTAATCCTTTTTTTGCTATAAGTTTAGGTATTTCAATTTCTAATTTTTCATTAGTTTCTATTTTAAAAACTTCTTTCTTATTAATAACATAATAAATCTCTTGCGATTCTATTTCA
>CAZGMV010000079.1:0-3222 GCA_964526875.1 Candidatus Woesearchaeota archaeon
GAGAAATTAGGCATTATTTTCTTAATTTTTTCCTCAATGTATTTTAATAAATTTTCCCTTTCTTTTTTCATCTCTTTAATTAATTTGGCTAAAGCCCTAACCCTTTCTAGATCTTTTTTGTCAAAATCACCTCCAACGCTTTCCTTTATGTTTAAAGCTAGCATTATTTTTTCTTTTTCCTCTAAAACAAGATCTAAAAAATCATCTCTACCCACAATTTCTGGGAAATATAAAGAATAAAATTCTCTCAATCTTTCGCTTAGTAAATTAATTGTTTCATCCAACTCTTTAACTTCAGCAATTGCATTAATTATTTTTAAATCATCACTAACACTTTCTTTTAATTTTTTTAGTGTCAAATCCATTAGCTCTTTTCTAACATTCTCTTTATCAAATTCACTTAAGAATTTCTCTAAATCTTCTTTTTTAGCTTTAATCTCCAATTCTCCTTTATAAACATTATAAATAGTTCCTTTATCAGCCTTTTTCACACCATCTTCAGTAATAACTTTATTCCATCTTACAATAAACATCTTTCCCACCTTTTAGAATTTATCTTTTATTTTTCTTCTTATTCTTCTTTCTCTCTTTCCCAACTCTCTGTCTTTCTTTTTCCTTAAATTTTTGTTTTCCATATTTTTCTAAAATATCAACCCACTTAACACTCCCTGGTTCTTTAATTTCTTTTTCATATTTTCCTAAATAAAAAATATGGTCTTTCTCATAAGGATTTAATTCAATCTCTTGAATAATTTTTAAACCATATTCCTCTAAATGTTTTTTAACTAAAAAGTAAACTTCCTTTGGCTTTTTTGAAATGTCAATAGATCTGGATTTAACTGCCAACATAAAATAACCTCCTTTTTTTAAGTAATAGTAAATATTTTTGACTAAAATATCAACTTGATTTGGTTGTGCAATGTCTTGAAAAACTAAATCAACTTTTGTTAAGAATGGATAATAGGTTAAAGGCAAATTTGCATCTGCTAGTATTGGAAAAATGTTCTTTCTTTTTTTACTTAACAAATATAAATCCCTAGCAACTCTTGGAGCAAATTCAACGGCAAAAATAACTCCTTTTTCCTTAACAATATCACTAACATGACTTACAGTAGTTCCAGTTGAAGCTCCTAAATAAAGAACTTTTGTTCCTTCTTTTATAGGAATAACTCTTAAACCTTTGACAATTGCTGCTCCTAACTTAGATCTTTTAGGATTCCATTCTCTAAATTCTTCTTTATTAAATTTAACGATTTTTTCTCCATAAACTTTGTGTCCTTTAACCAAATTTTTGGTAAATATTCTTTTTCCTTCAGTAAAGATATTCTTGTTATAAGGTAAAGGTTTCATTATTTTAAGAACTAAAAAACCTTTATAAAATAATCCATTAAATTATATAATGATTATTTAATCAAGAAAGCAACAAACAGTAAAATTATAATTAATTGGGTAATAAAACTGTTTAAGATCAAAAATGAAGCTTCTACTTTGCTTTCATCATTTTCTGTTAAAGTTATTGTAAACACAGGATCCCTTTCATAAAAATTAATTACTAAATAATTTCCAAATATATAATAATCTTTCCAATTAACTGATTCGCTTCCGTTAAATTTGGTTATATTTCCAACTTTTAAAGTATTTAGTGGAACTATTAAAGAATATTTACTACAATTAAATCCTTCTAATGGTGAAGCATTAATAACCATTAATGAATTATTTTTATCAACGTAAAATAAAGATAATTTAAGGTCTTTACTCAAAAAATCACAATTTTGCGCTTTGAAAATTAAATTATCTATTGAGTCTTCTATTTCTAAGTTACTTCCGTCATAGGATTCTTTAATTGAAGGAGTATCACTAACATTTATTTCTAAATCCTTTTTTAAAATCTCAATATTGAGAGGTTCATAGTAAACTAATTTTAGATTATTCAAAATTTTTTCATTTTCTAGTTGAATTAAGTAATAATCTATACCATTCAAGTTAGAAGTGGTATAATCCAACTTTCTCTCATTTAATTCAGCTGAAAAACTAAGATTTTCCAATTTCTTAGTTAACAAAGTAAGATTACCAAAATTAATTGAGTAGTTTAAAATTATTCTTTTAAAACTACTTTTATTTTGAATGAATTCAGTAAAATTAATTAAATAATTTCTCATAGGGCTTGGTTTTTGAATTTTTAATAGTAAAGAATCGTTTAAGTTAATTAAAATATCTCCATTTAATTCAAAAAAACCAAAAGGCCAATCTTTATAATAAAAACAAGAATTGTTTTTACAAATTGTGATGTTCAAATAGGACTTAATTTTAACATAAAACACATTACCTCCTTTAAAGAAATCTAAATTTATTGTAGTAATTTTTGAAGGAACGGAAAAATAAAAACTTAAATAATTGTTATCTAATGAAGGGGAAACTCTATTATCATTTAACAAAATTATCGAGTTGTTATATTCTTCTTTTATCAAATTTATTTTAGCAGAGCTGTAATTTAAATTCCTTGAGTTAATGTCAAAGCTTGTAATACCCCCATTTTTTTCTTTTTTATAATAAATAATTGAACCGTTTAAAGGTCGTGTTAAATAAAATTCAACTTTATTTCCCTCATCGTCGTAAAAATTTAAGTAATTGTTAGAGTAAGTCAAAGAATAAGGATAATGATCTATTAAATAACAATTGTAATAGTTATTGAATTGTACACAAATATAATTCTTGTTCTCAAAAGCATTACTACTATTGTTCTTTATGCTTACATTAAAAACAAAAGAATTCACCATATTAAAAAACAAAACCAAAACTGCTAAAACAAAAAAGAAAAAAGAAGCTTTTCTTTTTTTCATTTTACTCTGGTAATTCAATTTTTCCTTTTATTTTTTCTAAAATCCTTTTTAATTTTTCCAAGACATTAAAACTTTTGTTTTCTTTGTTTTCATTACTTTTTTTCAAAACAACTTTAAATATAGGGTCTGTTTCATTGAATTCAAAAGTTAGATAGTACTTTGGTACAACATAAGGTTGTTCATTTTTAGTCACTTCTAATAATTGTTTATTAGCATCTGCAACAATTGGAACATAAACAATTGCTTTTTCAAAGCTTAAGTTCTCAATGGCAGCAACAAAAGTAACACTTCCAACATCCTCTGAAAGTTTATTTAACCTAATAAACACATTAGTAAAATTATCAGGCTCTTTTACTCCAATAATTTCCATTTTCATATCATC
>CAZGMV010000080.1:0-3220 GCA_964526875.1 Candidatus Woesearchaeota archaeon
TTTTATGGGACGAAGTTTATTTTAAGATTTATTTAGCATTAAGTTTAGTTTTTTTAATCTTTCTAAGTAAGTTAAATGAAAAAGAAAATTTAGAAAACATAAATCATGTATTAATTAAACCTTTAATTAAAGCTAAAAGAGAAAATGAAAAAAACAAAAATTTAAATCATTTAATATTCCCAATATTTTGGGTTTTAATATTATATCTCACAGGATTAAAAAAAATAATGTTGTTTGTTTTATTAATAATGGCAATAGGAGATGGTTTACCTGGTTTATTAATAGTTTTTTTAAGAAACTACGAATTTTCCCAAATTATTAGCGCTTTTGTTTTATTTCTAATAACTTCTATGTATTTTACAAAATTCTTAGGAATTATTTTGGCATTAACCTTCTTAATTGCTGATTACTTATCTAAAAAATTAAAAATAAATGATAATTATCTAATTCCAACAATTTCTACTTTTATTTTATTCTTTTTTGTATAAGTAAATTAATAATTCCCTCTCACATTTTGTTGTTTTATTTAGTACTAAATTTTTAGAGTAATTTTTTTGTACCATTTCTTCATTAAATTTAATTAAGAAATTTTTATCAATAGTTAAACCAAAATCTCTAGATAATACTAAAAAAACAAATTTATTTGTGTTGTTAAAAAGAAAGTTCTCATTCTTTTTATCAAAAGGGCAGGAAATAAACCCTCTTTCTCCAAACCAAACCCAACAGCAATTTGAAGTAATTAAAACATCTTCTTTACTTAAATTATTTTTTGAAATATAATTATTAACAATTGTGATAGGTAAATCAAAGATGTTATCTTTATTATCAATATAACAGCTTTTTATAAAAGATAAATCATTCCAATAAAATTTTTTAAACAAAAATAAAGAAAGAATATTTAAAACTAATAAGAAAACTAGAAATGTTTTTTTAAACAATTTTTTCTTTATATCATTGAAAAATAACAACAACAAAATTAAAGAAGGTAAGATTAAGGGAATTGTATACCTATCATGTTTAGATTTAACAAAAAAAGAAAAGTAAGTAAAAAAAAGTAAAATAGCTAAGGAGAAAAAAATTTTAAATGAAAAATTTCTATTCTCAAAATATTTTTGAATAATTTTCGTTCTATTGCTTTCAACATTTTCTTTAAATATTTTTTTTAAAAAATCTAATAAGCAATAAAAAGATAACAAGAAAGAGAAATAAAAATAAGGTGTGTAAAGCAAATATTTTAAATATTTAACTAAAGGTTCTTTTACCTGCCACCATTTGACTACAATGTATTGCCAATACAGTTGATAAATAGGGTTTCCATAGTAAATTAAATTAAATAAGAACCATGGAAGCAACAATAAGAAACAAAATAATATGAAATGAAAAACATCTCTTTTATTTTTAAAAAAAATAACTAAAATTAAAGGGATTAAGTAAAGACCGTAGTAAAATTTGGTTAAAAAGGCTAAGATAAAAAACAAAGAAGTTAAAAACAAAAATAAAACTCTTTTCTTTACTTTTTTTTCATTTAAGTAAAGATAAAAAGAAAAAGACATTAAAACTGAAAAGGTTAAAGCTAAAACATCTGGATAAATCCTTTGACCCCAAAACAGAACTAAAGGGTTTAAAATTAGAAGTAAAGTGGTTAAAAAAGAAACTAACTTATTTCTACTTAGTTTTAAAGCCAAAAAATAGAAAGATAAAAGAAAAGAATTTATTAAAATCAAAAAAAACTTAATAAGTAAAAGATTTTGTGTGAATAAAAGGAAAAACGTTAACAAATAAATAATAAAAGGAAATCTAAAATCTTCACTATAATAACTTAAACCTAAATAATGTTTTGCAGTACTTAAATAAGATGCTTCATCCCATATTAAATAGGAATTAAAGTTTGATAATAATAAAATTTGAGTTAAAAAATAAACAAAAACTAAAATTAAAAAAAGAAAATGTTCTTTTACAAAATTTTTTAGTTTTTGGATTGTTAATTTCCTAAACAAGTTTAAAACCATAAAAGCCTTCAATAGATAAACTTTTTAAATTTATTTATTAAACCTTTCTTATTTTTGCAATATAAAAGCCTTCTGTGTCATTAGTATAAGGCATTATTCTCAACGTTTTTTTCAATTCTTTACTAAATTCCCTTTCTTTCCAATTTAAAATGACTTTTTCCTTTTTCAATCCTTCCAACTCAATTTTTTCCAGTTTAACATTCTCAAACTTGTTTAACAACCAATCAACAACCCTTTCATTTTCCTCAACATCAATTGAACAAGTAGAATAAACTAAAACACCTTCTTCTTTTAAAATTTCAAAAGCAGTGGCTATTAATTGCCTTTGTAAATTACTTAAATGCTTAACATTTTTCTTTTTAAACTTTGTTAAAGCATCATAGCTTTTCCTTATAGCTCCTGTTGCTGAACAAGGAGCATCTAAAAGTATTTTATCAAATTTTAAATTCAAATATTTAAAATTCCTAGCATCTTTAGTAGTTATTATTGTATTTGTTACTCCCATTCTTTGAATATTCATTGCTAATATTTTAGTTCTATTATAGTTTTTATCGTTAGCAACAATAGTACCTTCATTTTCCATGTATTGAGCTATTTGTGTTGTCTTTGAACCAGGAGCTGCAGCCATATCTAAAATTAACTCACCAGGTTTTGGATCTAAAACTAAAGGTGGGATCATTGAAGCTGCTTCTTGTACATAATAAAACCCCAGATAATGTTCAATAGTGTTTCCTAAATCAAATCTTTCCTTTAGTTCATTTTCATTACTTTTCTCCGTCCATTCAACCCAAAACCCTTCTTTTATCCAAGGAATTTGAATTAAATTCATACCTTTTTTTTCTAACCTTTCTTTTAACCCATCAATAGAAATCTTTAGAGTATTTACTCTAATTGCTTTTTTTAAAGGTTTTAAAGACCATTCTAAAAAAAGTTTATAATTTTCTTTAAACATTAAAGAATATCTTTCTTCAAATTCTCTAGGAATATTAATCACAAAAAAGAAAAATAGAATTTTTTATAAGTTTTTCATGTTAATTTTTTTAACAACTTAATGAATTCTTTTGGCTCTAACTCGCTTTTAACAATTTGTCCATTAAAATGAGTTTTTACTGTTTTAGCCCCTATTTCATTGCTCTTTTCAATTATTTTTTCAATAGGTAAAGGTTTTATTTTATAAATTGAATAGATTTTTGGTAAAAAGTAATAAAATC
>CAZGMV010000081.1:0-3167 GCA_964526875.1 Candidatus Woesearchaeota archaeon
TCTTTTTAACCATTTCTTTTAACCAATTTTCAAATCTTTTTAAAACTTCTTCTTTAATAACGCTTCCAAACTCTTCCCCCACTTTTTCACTTATTTTGTGAAATTTATCGTTTGCTAAGACAACGAAATCTGCTTCTAGAATCCAATTTCCAACTTTGTAAGAGTAATCAACTAACATTTGTTTTATCTCAGCTCTTAACTCAATATTTTCCCACAATTTGTCCCATCTTCCAACTAAACCTTTAACTTTAGCGGCTATAGATTTTAGAACTTCACTATCTCCATTAATCAGATCGTTAGTAGGTTCTAATAAATCTTTTTCAGCATTGTATTTCATCAAATCAATAAAACCTCTTTCTTCCAAAGGATCATTTTCCCAATGTTTTCTTACTTCTGTTATTTGTAATGTTCTTCTAAATCTTCTCAGGCCATCAGGACTTCTTATTGGATTTTGAATAATAATTAAATCAACTGCCTTAAAAGACGTCCTTGGAACTCCTAAGTCATTAACCACTCTATCAAAAACTCCATAAGGGCTATCTCCGTGAATTGTCCCACCGACAACATTAGAAGCTGCTCCTATTCTCATAGCCTCAAATAAAGCCTTTGCCTCTGTTGATCTTACTTCTCCAACAATTAGAACAGAATCTCCTAACCTCAAAGATACTCTTAAACCTTCATCAGCAGGCATCTCTGTGCTCATGTGTGATAGAGCACTTCTTACTTTTAGTGGTTGAATATTATAACCTAATTTCCTCAAATATTCAGTCGGTAATTCCAAAGTATCCTCTACAGTTAAAATTCTATAACTTCTCATTATTTCAACCATTAAAGCAGATAATAATGAAGTTTTTCCACTTCCTCTTGTTCCTGCAATTAAAAAGGCTTTATTTCCGTCAATTAAAAAAGAAAGTAGGCCAGCAGAAAAAGCAGATAGTGTTCTATTTTTAATTAATAATGGTAAAGTCCAAGGTTTATCTCTATGTCTTCTTATTGATAAACCATAACCCCATGGAGATAAAGGTTTTGTTACTATTGCAACTCTTGCTCTTGAGTTTGGTAAAACTAACTCTGTATCTAAAACAGGGTTTGATTCATCTAAAGGCCTTCCAGAATACAATCTAAACTTAGAAGCCCAGGAATCAATTTCTTCATAATTTGGAATGATGTTTGTAATACAATAATCCCACTCACTATGATCAATAAAAATAGGTATTTCTCCATTTGGAGGGTTAATACTTAAATCTAAAACTTTTTGGTCTTTTAATAAAACCTCTAAGATTCCAAAACCTATTGTGTTTCTAACTAAAATCTCGGAAAGTTTCTCTAAAGCATTACTACTTAAATTAACTCCATAAGTGTTTGAAACATCATCTACTAAACCAAAGGCAATGTTCTTAAAAACTTCTCTCGTTCTTTCCATATCTAAAAAGTCTAATTTGTTTGGTTTATGTTCACTTAAAATTTTTTTCGCTACATCTAAAATAATGTATTCATCCTCACTTAACTTATACTCAGGAGGAATTAATTGATAGTAGTTGTAAACTTTATCCTCTAAATAGTAAACAATTACCTCACTATCCTTATCAATTTTGTAGTAATCTATTTCCTTACTATTTTCTGGAGGTTCTAAGGCAAGTTTTATATAAACAAAGGTTGGTTTAATTATTGGGTGAAATAATTCCCTATAAAAAATTCTTTCTCCTTTCCTAAAACCTTCCAATTTGTCCTTAAATAAAGAAACAATTTTTGTTTTTCCTAAAGCATTTAAGATGATATTCAATCTTTCAATAAACCATTGAGATATTACTGGACAGATTGAGAAGGATTGATTAAATAGCTCTTCTTGCCTTATAATTCTCTTAATTTCAACATAAGTGCTAATTGGATCTTTTTTTAAATCATAAAATAAAATATTCTTCAGAACTTCATATTTTTTTATCAAAGTATTTAAACATTCTTTTGTTTTTGGAATTGATAAAATTTTTTTTGTATAAACTAAATATTTAATTAACTCTGCTATTTCTTGTAAATATTTTAGTTGTTCTTCATCATACTCATATTCCTGATTTTGAATAAAGACTACTTTATTTAACACTCCTTCTTTTAACAATAAATCAACAGTAAAAGCCATAATTAAAGGATCTTCCTCAATTAATGGAGGGTTTAAATAATCCTTAACATTAACTTTTGCAATTTTTACTCCAGACTCTTTTGATATTTCATATTTAAACACTTTTTTATCTTAATCTACTACTTTTTAATATTATGTTTTTACTTATCAAAACAATAAACATTTATAAAAGAGTTTTTGAAAAATTTTTGTGGATACTGCTTTAGATGAAAAAGAATTAATGGAATTAATGCAGGAATTACAGAAAGTAAAAGAAGAGAATTTGGAGATGATTAATAATATTATCGATAATCCTCAATTATCTAAAGGTGATCAACAAAACTCTGTTGTTAAACAACAAGATTTACAAAATTTTAATAGTGGTCTAAAAATAAATACAATATCTAATACTTTAAACAATAATCCGAATGAAGTAAATATTTCAAATAATGTGAGTAACGTTTCTGATTATCCTAAGTTCTCTTATGACTTAGAAAGAAAGTTAGTTAACTTATTTAATCAACTAATTTCTTTGGTTAATAATGAATTTCTTTTAATAAAAAAAGAAAATGAAAGAAATTTAAAGTTTCAAAAGGTTTTTGCTAAAACTTTAACGACTTTAATAAATCAAAGTAAAGTTAATTTAAATGAATTAAAAGGAGTCAAAGACGAATTAAGTATTATTAAACAAAATTTAGAAGAGGATAAAAAAATTCAAGCTTTATTATTGAAAGAATTAGGAAGTATTAAAGCTAGTTTAGATAACTTAAATAAAATTTTGTCAGAACAAACTTTAGAAGAAAAAGAAATAAAAGAAAAAATAATTAAGCTATTAGAGATAAATAAAAAAGTCAATGAAGACTTAGCAGAAAAGATTATTAAGCTAGAAAAGGAACTTTTGTTATTAATAGAAGGTATTGAAGAGATGAAAGTGTATTTAAAATTAAGTGATAAATTAGATAATATCAAATAATTCTTAATCCTTATTAAAATGTTTTACATCTTTTCAAAAAAGAAGTTTAAAAAGGCTATTTGGTATATGTTGGAGATATTT
>CAZGMV010000082.1:0-3109 GCA_964526875.1 Candidatus Woesearchaeota archaeon
TAATATTTAGTTTTATAAATTTTACTACTTAATTATAGTGATAGTGAATTTCTATAAATTGGAACCTTTATATATAAATGAGAATGTTGTCAAAGAACTTAATAATATCTTAAATGGGTTAAAAATTGAATTAAAGAAAAGTTATTTATTAAAAGAACTTTATTATCCCAAGATCGTAGTAGCCGATAAGTCTATGTTGGTAGAATATAAGTCTAAACATTATGATGTTGGTTATTGGTCAGGTTGGTTTAATGACAAAGAGAATAAAATTTATTTAAATCCTCTATTTTATGATGATAAAAATATTTCATATGATGCTGTAAGAGATACTGTACTTCATGAGCTAATCCATTATTTACAGAAAAAATTAAATTATTATTTATTCAATTCTCATTTTTTAGATTCTTTGATATATTTACTAAATTCAAAATTTGAAGACTCTAAAAGTAAAGATTTTTTGTTAAAAAAGTTATTTTTGAATGATAGGAATAAAATTGAGACATTATATTTTGTTAGTATTTTTTATAGGGAATTTGAGGCTTATTTGATTAATGCTCTATCTGTTTCAAAAAATAAAAGAGAACAATTGTGCTATTTGTGTGGTTATTACGTTGATTTACTATTGAAAAAGTTAATTAGTAGTTTAAATAAGATTTCTTTTGATAATTTAATAAACCTTTTTTATCGATTAGGAAAGTTTTCTTCTTACTTTATTGCTAAAAAATTTCCAGAATTTAACATTAATAATTTAGGTGGGTTCTTAGACGATTTTTACTTAGATTATGTAAAAAAAGGAAGGATTATATTATTTGAATATTTGGATGAAATATTAAACCAATTTGATTTTAAGGAAGATGGGAAAGAGCTTTATAAATCTATTAAAGATTCTTTAAAAGAAGAGATGAAAAATTATTTAGAGTTAAATAAGATTTATTAACTACTCAATAAAAATAACAAGAAATTCTAAAACAAGATGTTTAAATTTTTTTGTTTATGGTATTTAGAAAAAAATTTAAAAAAAGTATTTCTCTGGTTGTTGAGTATTTGTTAATAACATTGGTTGGGGTAAGTTTATTAGCAGTTGCTAAGACTTCTTTAGATAGTTTATTTAAAAAAATTAAACAAAGAGAAACTATTAAGGAATTTAAAGATTTTTGTATAGATTTTAATTTTTATTTAAAAAACCTAGATGTTAAAGGTTTTTATTATTTCCCTTTAAAAGTTGAATTTAAGGGAAATGTTGTTTATTTATCTCAAGATAATAATTTCTTTTGTAAGTTAGATTTTAATGTTTGTGAAAAAACAGTTTTTGGAGAAAGGATTGTTTATTATGATGAGAAAAATGAAGAATTTTGTTTTGAATAACTAAGATTTTTAAGTTTTTTCTAAAAACTTTTTTTAGAAGGATGAGTGGACTAGAAGAAACAAAAATAAGGAAATTGTTAGAAGAAAAAGGACTTTTAGTTAAAGATATTGAAGAGGCTGCTAAATTACTGGAAGATGAAATCTTAACTTTTCCTACAGATACTTTATTGGGTTTATTAACCAACGCTTTTAACAAAAAAACTGTTGAAAAAATATTTAAACTAAAAAAAAGGGATGAAAATAAACCTCTACTTTTATTAACAGATGATTTCAACAAAGTAAAAGATTTTTTAGAAATAAAAAAATTTCAACATTTTTTTATAGAAGAATGGCCAAATACTTTAACTTTAATATTTAATGTTAAAGAAGATTATTTAAATGAATTGAAATATTTGCACAGAGGAACAAATAAGTTAGCAATAAGAATTCCAAAAGACAAGGATTTATTAACTTTATTGAGTAAATTAGATTTTCCTGTTGTAGCTCCGAGTGCTAATTTACAAGGCCAAAAGCCAGCTTCTAACCTAAAAGAAGCATTTGTTTATTTTGGAGAAAATGTTTATTATTACGACTTTAATAAAATAAAAAACATTTTACCCTCTACGATTATTGATATTTCTGAACTGCCTTTTAAAACAATTAGACAAGGAGTATTTAACAAAAAATTTGCTTGTTTTAAATTTAGAGGACATAAAAATATAAGAGCAAAGCATTTATATACCTTTGAAATTACAAAAGAAGATTATTTAACTGAAAAAGGAACTTGTATTGTTGGAGTTGTTGGTTTTTCAAACAAAGAATTTCAAGAAATATTCAAGGAGTTAAAAGAAAAAACTAAATTAAGATTTTTTGTAGTTTGTAATAATTATTTAGATAAAGGTGTTGGTTATTTAGTTAAACCAAAAAATCCTTCAGAAGTTTCTTTTGTTGTTAGGAGAAGTAATTTTGTTGATGAAAGGACTGGTTTGATAAAATCTAATAAGACTTCTTCAACTTTGAATAGGAATTTGGTTTATGAGCTTAAAAAAGGAACAGAATCATGGTTTTTAATTAAAGAAATTAGTTTGAATAAAATTTTTATAGATTTTTTTGTTTTTTTTAGTGATAATGATTTAGAATTCCTTAATAAAAGACTAAAAAGGAGATTAAGTTTTGAAAAAGATGAAGACTTGTTTTGTAAAGATAAAATTAATATTTTAAAAAAAGAAAAGATGTTTCAATATTTAGGGTTTATTAAAGAAAAATTAAGAGAGGTTAATTTAATTGAAAGATTTGAAAAAATAATTGAAAATATTAAAGAAATTCACTATTTTGAAGAAGAATTAAAAATTGTCTTTTTATTTAGGCCTTTGTTTTTTGAAGGAAAAGATTTAGATTTATTTTTAGATCAAAAAATTATAGAGAGATTAAAAAAAGTCGCTAAAGAAGTTTTAAATAAAAATATCCTAATAAGAAAATCTTTGTTTGATAAAGAAATAATGGAAAAAGATCTATATAAAACATTATTTATTAGCAGAAATGAATACTTATTAAAAAAAGCAAAGAAAAAAGGTGCGACAACCTTTGGTTTTAAAAATAAATATTTTATTGATCAAATAATTCAGCGGTGATATTAACTATACTAACTTTCGTAAAAATTGTTTAGTTAAGATCTAATTAAAATGTGTGGATTTAAATACCCAACTCAGCTATCTAAATCTTCCAAAGCCTCTAGGCATTCTTGGAACTCCTGGAATATTTCCAA
>CAZGMV010000083.1:0-2935 GCA_964526875.1 Candidatus Woesearchaeota archaeon
GGGTTGCTTTGCAACCCCCTAAAGTAGTGCACGGGTAGCTTAGGGCGTTTAGCCCAGTGGGTCAAACGAGCCCGTTTGCAGTGGTAGGAACACAATCAATAGAGAGTGCGCCTACAGAGGTCAAGCTTTATCATAAGACTTGTGAGAATAAAGTTAAGATTTCATGTAAGAAATTATATTGAAAGGTTTTTTAGGTATATCAAGGAAGTTATAAAAAGATTTGATGATCAAGGGTTTCAAAGTAAGGCAATTCGCTTAAAAAAGTGAAGGTAATGAAAAGTTAATGCTATTAGGATAAACTAGAATCTAAATCATCATCTATTTCTTTTAATACTTTATACCACAACTTTTTCTGCTCATGATTAATTTTGGAATAATTTATTATATTATAGACAGTAATTTTACAGCAGTGTAAAAACAATTCAAAATTATACTTTTTAGTTACTATTTCTTCTAAAAATTTGTCAGCTAAAGGCTTGTTATTTACTAGAACCGAAAAATATAAATAAGCTAGGTCATATTCTCTAAACAAATATTTAGAACTTTCAAAATCTATTAAATAAAAATCTTTACCGTCATAGATGATGTTATCTAATCTAAAATCTCCGTGAATAAGAGTTAAATATTCCGTATTATCTAAAAACTCTCTTAATTCTTCCTTATATTTTCTTTTTAGACTAACAATACTTTTTGGGGCGAACTCCTTAACAAGATCTAATTTATTAGTTAAATGACGTAATAAGTTAAGAGAATCTTCAACACTTAATTGAACTATATAATCTTTTAAAGATTTACAATTTAATTTTTCAAATTTTATTAATTTAAGTTTCTCATTCTTATAAAGTACACTTGGAATTTTAAAGTATTTTTTGAATTTACTCCTAAAATACAATTCATTTTCATATCTTTTCTTGCTACTAAACATTTTAATTACAGAAGTAGTGGTTATGTAAGTTGTGTTATAATTAATTCTTTTCGTTACTTTTTTTGCCATCTGGCAACACCATAAAATACTTAATTAAATTATAAAACCAGTCATTTTCTAGGAATTTGTTAGTAAAAGCGTAGTATTGTATACACCTAAAACCTAGTCTATAAAAGTTAATAATGTCCCATCTAAAGAAATCTCCAACATAAATAACTTCTTCAACTTCTAAACCTGTTAATTCCAAAACTTTCTTAATGTTTTTCTGTGTCTTATCAATAGAATAGATATCCTCAAATAAATCAGTCAAATTAAACCTTTTCAAATGTTTTAGAACGTTTTCTTTTTTTCTTCTTGTAACAATGTAATATTTCAAATTAAATTCTTTTTTTAACCTTTTTAAAGCGTTTATCAAATTCCAATTCATATCAAAATCAACAGATTCCTTTTTATAATAATCAATTAACAACTTCTCTATTCTGTCTTCAAAATAAAACCCTAAAGTTTCTAACAAATTCCTTATAAAAACTACTAAAGGATCTATATTATTCAAAACACCATCAAAATCTATAAATAAAGCTTTTGGTTTAGGATAGAATAAATCTTTAATCGTCTCTTGAATAAAAATAGGCATCATTTGGCAGTATCTTTTATCTTTTTTGAACAAACTTCCTTCTGCTAAATAAGAGTAATAAGGACAGGCATTACCACAAATTAAAATAAAAGGACAATCTTTACAATCATCTTTATTAACAGGAGAAATAGAATTCCATAATTTGAATAACTCCTCTTCTTCAAATTTAAATTTAGGCTCTAATTTCTTAAAATATTTTTTAATACCCAAAAAACCATGACAAGCTCCAATTAGACCTTCTGGGGAAACTACTATTTGATTACCACAACCAGCACAATCTTTTAAGTAAGGAATTTCGTTTATTATTGGTTCTAACCTTCTTTGGATTCTATCCTCATAAATACCTAAAAACTTTGCTAACCTATATGCATTATAAAGATTAAGCATTATTTCTTCATAATCATAATCCCGAAAATAGCTTAAAGAAGCTAAAGGAAGATTAAATCCTATGCTATTAATAAAAGGAAAATTATCCTTAATAAATTGCACTATTTGTGGCAAAAAAGGAACATTATATTTATTTATTGTGACAGATAAAGTTATTCTGACACCTTCTTTATGATAATTTAATATGTTTTTCGCTACAACGTCATAAACTCCTTTATTGTTTTCAAGAAACCTTATTTTATCATTCAACTCCTTAGGACCATCTAATGAAATTGTCAAAGTAACATTATTCTCTTTAAAAAATCTAGCTAGCTTTTTAGAAAAAATTGTTCCATTTGTGTTTATTCCTATTCTTGTTTTTGTCCCTTTTTCTTTATCTTTTTGTCTTATATATTTAATTAACTCTACTACCACTTGTTGATTTAATAAAGGTTCTCCTCCATAAAATATGATTAAAGGATTTTGGGTTTTTAAATTTTCATAAAAATAATCTATCCATTTTTTTCCTGTCTCTATATCTAAAAAGTTTCTTTTTTCAGTTTTATAATTTCCTTCAATAAAGCAATATTTACACCTTAAATTACAATAATCTGTAGAAATCAAATACATTAGTTTTAGTTCGGGATTTCCTAGTAATCTTTGATAATTTTCTAAAAATAATTTTTTGTAATCTTTATTAACTAAAATTCTTTTTTCTTTCAGATCTTTTACCTCTTTTTCTTTTAATTTTAATTCTTTTATTTTTTTAAATTCTTCTTTTGTCAATTTATAAAAAGAATGTTTATAAGGAACGTAAAGATAAACATAGTTTTTAGTTGAGAAATAAAAAGAAAAAGGATTTAAAACTAAATTTTTTTGTCCCATTTTTAAATCCAAAGTTTTACGAAAGAAAACTTAAAAATTTTATAAATCTTCAAAAAACTAAAAAACAATAGCGTTAACTTTATAAAACCTCAACTAACATTTAGTTTATTATTCTTAAGTAATAC
>CAZGMV010000084.1:0-2861 GCA_964526875.1 Candidatus Woesearchaeota archaeon
TTGTTTTTAGTAAAGGAATGTTCATCTATAGCATTAATAATTAAATTAAAGTCAATTAACTGCTTTTCTTTTTCATTTAAATAACCATAAAATCTTTTAAATAGTTCTATACTTTTTTCGACATCATTTGGTTTTTTTAACGAAAAATAAACCAATATCATGAAATAAAACAGCTACTATTAAAGACAACAACTCTTTTCTTGTTAATTTTAAATTTTCATTTTTTATAATTTTAAAAGCTAAGGATAAAACATTATAAAAGTGTTGTGGTGAATGACATTTATCTTCTATTTTTCTATTTTCCCAAGAATCTAAAAAGAAATCTAAAACTTTTTCGATGAAAACTCTTTCTTCACAAGACAATACTAATTTTTTATCAATTAAGTCCAAAAACAATAACTTCCAATCTTCCTTCTTCATTAAAAATAAGAACTTAAAAATTTAAAAAATAATTTTAGAAATCCTAATGAACACTAGCAACTATAACTAAAATAATAATAATATTATTTTTCTTTATTAATCCACTCTTCATAAACTTCTTTAGTAATTAATCTCATTTTTAATAATTCATCTAAGATTTCTTTTTTTGTTGTATTCTTATTAACATTAATCTTCTTAGGTAGGGGTTCAATATGTTTAATATTAACTTTTTTTCTTCTTACTGCCCCATCAATAACTACAAAGCTATCATCTATTTTTTCAATAATTACTCCAACTCCTCTAGCATCTCTTCCAGCTAATTTTATTACAATTCTTCCAATTTCTAACATAAAACAATGATAGCAAAAATTTTATAAAAATTTTCTTTTTTTAAATATTCTTTAATTACTATATAGTAAATAATAAACTTAATAAAAGCTTTTTCTTAATTATTAAGTAAATAAATAAAAATTTTGTGTAAAATAAGTAGAAAGTCATGATTAAAGGATAAAAAGGTGAGATAAATGGAATTTTTAATGAAAGAAGCTATGAAAAACGGAGAAGAGTTTATGGCTGGAATAGAAGGGATTTTTGAAGGCCCTATAATAAAAGTTATTGGAGTTGGAGGAGCTGGAAGCAATATGGTCCATTGGTTATATAAAAAAGGAGTTGAAGGAGCGGAAGTAATTGCTGCTAATACCGATGCTAAGCACTTACAAATAATTGAAGCTCATAGGAAAGTTTTAATGGGGCCAAATACAAGAAAAGGACTAGGAGCTGGTGGTTATCCAGAGGCAGGAGCTGAAGCAGCTAAAGAATCAATTGCTGAATTAAAGGAAGTTTTAAAAGGAGCCGATATGGTATTTATTTGTGCAGGAATGGGTGGAGGTACTGGAACAGGAGCAGCTCCAATAGTAGCTGAAATTGCTAAACAACAAGGTTCAATTGTAATTGGAGTAGTAACAATGCCTTTCAAAATGGAAGGTGCTAGGCAGGAAAAGGCAGAAATGGGTTTAGCTAACTTAAGAAGACACTGCCACACAGTAATTGTAATTGATAATAATAGATTATTAGATTTAGCAGGTAATTTACCACTACAAAAAGCTTTTAATTTAGCAAATGAAATTATTGCTATAATGATCCAAGGAATTGTTGAAACTATTCAATTACCTTCATTTGTTCAATTAGACTTCGCTGATGTAAAAGCTATTATGAGTGAAGGAGGTTTAGCTGTTATTGGAATAGGAGAAAGTGCAAGTGAAAAAAGAAGTGAAGAAGCAATTCAAAGAGCTTTAAAACACCCACTATTACCTGTTGATTATAGTGGTGGAAAAGGAGCATTAATCCAAGTTACTGCTGGTCCTGATTTTAAATTAGAGGAGTTGAACTTAATTGGAGAAACAGTAAGAAAACAATTAAGCGATGAGGCGCAAGTAATTTGGGGAGCAAGAATTAAAGATGATATGGAAGGAAAAGTTAGAGTTATTACAATTATCACTGGGGTAAAAAGCCCTTATGTACTTGGAAGAGAGGAAGATTATGGATTACAAAGCTTAAAAGGTAAAAAAAGTGATTTAGGAATTGATGAGATATTCTAAACTTTTTAAATCTGAAATCTCTTATAAATTTCTTATTTTTCTTTTATTATCTTTAATGATTTTTTTTGTAGTATCTAAAATAATATACCAATTTATTTCGTATCATGAAGATATAGATTTAACAAAAGAAAGGTTAGAGAACTTAATAATAAAAGAAAAAGGAAGCTTTTTAAATAATTTAAACTACCCTATCTACTCATTCATAAACATTAATTTGTTAGATAATCAAATAAAACAAATAGTACCAAGACAAATCATAGAAAAAAGCTCGGAAGAAATGATTGCCTTTGATTTAAAAGTTGAAAATGATTTCAATAAACTTAACAAACTAGAAATAAAACCTGTTGAACTACTTTATAGTAATTTAAAAATATATAATGACCAAGGAGAGTACAAGTTATTAATAAACTGTAATAATTTCAAAAGTGAAGAAGTAAAATACTTGTTTATTACAGAAGAATTTAACATATTAAATGATAATAAAAAAAGTTTTTTTTATTTGTATAATGGAAAAAAAGTTGAAAGAGTTTTTGATTATTCAATAAACTTTAGAATTAAAAAATACAAAAACACATTATTACTAACCACTGAAATTGCTAAACCAGGAGAACTAGTTTATTTTATTAAAGATATTGAACTAAATATAAGATTCTTTTATAATTCTCAAGAAGTTAGTGAGTTAGAAGTTAAAGAATTTATAAACAATCTAAAAAAACAAAAAATCTTAAAAATAAATGATATAGAAAACAAAGACAACAAGATTTTAGTTAATCTATTTGACAATTATTACAAATGTGTAGACAATATAAAATTTGACTTTGAGTTGAATACAAAAAAAGTAGA
>CAZGMV010000085.1:0-2832 GCA_964526875.1 Candidatus Woesearchaeota archaeon
TAAAAGACATCAACAATTTTGTTATAATAGATGTTAGAACAAAAGAAGAATTTGAGGAAGCACATATTCCTAAAGCTATTAATTTACCATTATTTACTAAAAAAGAAAAAGATTTAATCTCTAAAATTTATTATAAAGAAGGAGAAAAGAAGGCTAGAATATATGCTCTTAAGTTTATAGCCCCTAAAATCTATAGGATTATTAAGGAAATAGAATTTCTAAAAAAGAATAATGAAGATAAAAGAATAATTATTTATTGTTGGAGAGGAGGAATGAGAAGTTTTTCTATAACAATTTTGGCTAATTTGTTGGGTTTTAGAATTTTAAAATTAAAAGGAGGGTTTAGAGCTTTTAGAAAATATACTTTACAAAGAATAGAAGAATTGGTAAAAAATAAAAGATTTATTGTTATTTGTGGATTTGCAGGAACTGGAAAAACGAGAATTTTAAAAAAACTAAAAGAAAGTAATTTTCCTGTTATTGATTTAGAAGATTTAGCCCAACATAGAGGATCTATCTTTGGAAATATAGGTTTAAAAGAAAGAAAACAAAAAATGTTTGACATTCTTTTATGGCAGGAATTAGAAAGGCTCAAATATGAAAGATTTATAATTGTAGAAGGAGAAAGTAAAAAAATTGGGAATTTAGAGATTCCAAAAGCTTTTTGGGAAAAGATGCAAGAAGGTTTAAATATTTATTTAGAATTACCTTTAAAAGAAAGGGTTGAAATTATTAAAAAGGATTATCTAAATGAAAATATTGACAAAAAAGAGTTATTAAAAATAATAAAAAAACTGGAAAAAAGAATAGATAAGAAAGTCTTTGAAAACCTTTTAAGAGCTATAGAAAATAAGAAATGGGAGAAACTTATAGAGTTGCTTTTAATTAACTATTATGACAAACTCTACTTAAAGTCTTTTCCCAAATATTTTATTAAAGAAATCAAAGCTCAAAATTTTGAAGAATTATTTATTAAAACAAAAGAAGAGTTAAAAAAACTAATTTATTCTAAATCATTTAAGTAAGCTAAGACATCTAATAATCTGTTAGAATACCCATACTCATTATCATACCAGCCCAAAACTTTAACCATATTTCTTGAATTCTTCAAGACTTTCGTTGATAGGCTATCAAAAATACAACTATGTGGGTTTTTAATAATATCACTACTTACAATTGGATCTTCTGAATACTCCAACACTCCTTTTAATTCATGTCTGCTATAGCACTTAAAGGTTTCATTTATCTCATCTTCATTAACTTCCTCTTCTAATTCAACAACTAAATCAACTAAAGATCCGTCTTTAACAGGCACTCTTATTGATATTCCATCCAATTTTCCATTTAGTTCTTCATAAATTCTTCCAATAGATAAAGCAGCTCCAGTAGTTGTTGGTACAATATTGTTAAAAGCACTTCTTCCTCTTCTAAAATCTTTATGAGTAGAATCTAAAAGCCTTTGGTCCATTGTTGTTGCGTGGACGGTTGTCATAAAACCTTTTTTAATTCCAAATACCTCATGTAAAACTTTAACCATTGGAGCCAAACAATTTGTTGTACATGAAGTATTGGAAATGAATTGATCTTCTTTGCTTAGAACTTTATTATGATTTACTTTATAAACAACCCATTTCCAACCTTCACTTTTTGGAGGAGCAGTTAGCAAAACTTTTTTAGCCCCTGCATTTAAATGTTGTTGAGCTAATTCTTTAGTTCTAAATCTACCTGTTGCTTCTACCACTACATCAATATCTAAGCTTTTCCAAGGCAAATTAGAAGGATTTGGTTCACTTATATGGATTAATTCCCTTCCATTAATAATTAATTTATTATCTTCAATCTCAACTTTACCATTGAATTTACCGAAAGTTGTGTCATATTTAAATAAATAAGCCAAATTCTCTAAAGAGGATAGATCATTAAAAGCGACTATTTCTATTTTTTCTTTTAGTTCATTGTATCTCTCAAAATAACTTCTTAGAAAAGTTCTTCCAATCCTTCCAAAACCATTTATAGCTATCCTTAACATAAAACTTTAAACAAAACTTTTTTATAAAAATTTGTTATAATTAGTTTTTTTAATTTTTATTTTCAAGTTAAAAAAATTAGAAAAAGATAAAGTTGTTAAACAATTTATTATTAGTCAATTTTATAAATTTTTTTATTGCTTTTTTTCATGGTAGTTAGAAAAGCAAAGAAAAAAGTTCATAGACACAGAGGGTCAAGGACTCACGGTTATGGGGCAGGAAAAAAACATAGAGGGGCTGGTCATAGAGGAGGAAGAGGAAATGCTGGTTGGGGAGGAAAATACAAAGACCATAAACAACCTTCATTTATTAAAGAGTTTGGCCTAAACTACTTACCAAAAAAATACAGAAAACCTTTCCAACCACCTAGAAGAAAAGAATACAATCCAATAAATATTGATTACTTAGAATACAACTTAGACAAATTAAAGGAAAAAGGTTTAGTTAAAGAAGAAAATGGTTATTTGGTTGTTAATCTAAAGGATTTAGGTTACAACAAATTACTTTCAAGAGGCGAAGTATTGCATAAATGGAAAATTATTGGAGCAGCTAGTGAAAAAGCAAAAGCAAAAATTGAAGAAAAAGGAGGAGAAGTGGTTGAAGCATAAAATTCTTTAACCACTTTTTAGTAGTTAATAATCTTTTTTAATTTTTTTATTTCCATTTCTTATGCTAGGCAAAAAGTTAAATCTTTATTTGACTTTAATGATTAACTTGATTTTGTTAGGAATAGTTAATGCTACCAGTTACTTTATTAACATTTACAATCCAAATAACTACAACTTAACAGACTACCAACTGAAAA
>CAZGMV010000086.1:0-2801 GCA_964526875.1 Candidatus Woesearchaeota archaeon
ATTTGCTAAAATTAATTTAATTGCTTTCTCTTTCAAACAAGAAAAGCAAAAATTTTTTAAGAAATAACTTTTTAATTTAATAAAAGCTAATAAACTGATTAAAAACCAACTAGATGATGTTGCCAATGATATTAAGTATAAAGCTTCCTCTTTTCTATTCATTAAAAAAATCGATAAAGAATCAAAAATAATATTAAATAAAGCTCCTACTAGATAAATCTTGTTTAAATAACCAACCTCTTTCAAACCATTTAAAATACTCACGAAATAGCCATTTAGTAATTTAAAAATTAAAAAAATTGAAAATATTTTTAGTACTAAATCAGCTTTTAAATATTTTTCTCCAAATAAAACAAATATTAATTCTTTTGAAAATAAGAAAAAAGCCAGAGTAAAAGGAATAACTAAAAAAATCAATAATTCAAAAATTTTTCTTAATTCAATTTTATAATTCTCTGAATTACCGAACTTAGAAGTTAAAGGATAAAAAATACTAGACAGTGTCAAAAACAGAAAATTTGGAAATGTTAGTAATGAATAAGCAATTGAGTAATAAGCGAAATAAGAAGGATTTAGAAAAACAGTAATGAAAAAATTATCTATATAAAACATTAAATAAGATGCTAAAGAAGCTAAAAACATCTTTATTCCCAATTTAAATAATTTTTTTTGTTCCTTAAATGCTTTAAAAGAGAAATAAAAATTGCTTACTTTAAAATCTTTAAAAAACAAAAAAGAGGTTGTTATTAAATAAAAAAAGTTTCCAAAAATCCAAGCAATTAGAAAAGAAGCAGCATTTTTTATTTCAAAAATAAAGAACATTATTAAAGAGGTTGCTAAAATAATTAACATTCTTAAAAATTGTAATAAAGAATTTAACTCTGGTTTTATTGTTAATTGGTAATATTGTTGAAAAAAAATGATCAAGCTGTCAATAAATAAAAAAACAGTTGCTAGATAAAATAAAATATCTGTGTTAATATGAATTAATTGCTTAATTATGTCTTTAAAGACTAAAAACAAAATAACAAAAATTAAAGAGCAAATTAATTCAAAAGATAAAACAAAACTAAGTAATTTCCTTTTTTCTTTTTCATCTTTTACTTTAAAAAAGTAATAAACCAAAGCTGAAGCAACTCCAAAATCTGTTAAAAGCAAAAAAAATGCAAATAAATTAATTATTGAATATACTAATCCAAAGTCATATTGATCTAAATTTCTAGCGCCTATTAACCTAACAAAATAACCTAAAAATAAATTTATTCCTGAAAATAAATAGGCCAAGCTAACTATTTTAAAAGCTTTCAAATAAAATTTATTTTTTTCATTTTTTAATGTTATTGATTCTTCCAACATTTTTGAACATCAGGTTTCAATTTTTTGTTTGGTGGCTAATAAATAAAAGGTTCTTTCTGCTTTAACACCTATTATATAAAAAACCTGCTTTTCTAAATCTTTATCATCTTTAGTTTCGTAATTTATTTTTCTCTCAAGTTCCTTCTTTAGTTTATAGTATTCTTTATCGCATATATTAATCCTTAAAACAAGTTTTATTTTCTTATTTGGATCTTTAAACTTGTTGATTTTGTTAATTAGCTCTCCAATATTTTCTGATTTTTCAATTACCAAATAAATATTCTTAGCAATTTTTTTAAGATTTTCTTCAAGTTTGTTTGTAGGAATAAAAAATCTTCTTTTATCAACAATTAAAGGAAATTCTATTAATTCGCTATAAACCAAAGAAGGAAAAGGTTCAACTAAATATTTTTCATTGTTGTAATTAGTTAATCTAAGTTCTTTTGAATTACCTTCAAAAATCAAATTCTCTTTAACAATTGCTCTCCTATCTTTTAAACGTAATTTTCTTTTAATTGATGGACTATAAACTAATAACCTATTTATTTCACCATTAAATTCTATATATTCCAAGCATACATTTCCTAATTCCTTTTCAATTAATTCTTTTTTCATTTGTGGAGGTAAATCAAATAAGTAATTTATGTTGTACTTCAATAAAATCAAAGGATTTGGACTTAAAGAACTAAAATCTCTCTTTTCATTTAAACCTCTTCCTGGGTCTGAATAAATAAAATCAAGTTTCTTTACTAATTCTTTTTTTCTTTCACTAAGCTTATTTGTATCTTCATTAAATAACTTTACTTTACCACACACTCCTAAAATAACAGAATTCAGGTAAGCGAAAAAGAGTTTTTTTATGTTTATTTCAAATAAATAAGCTTTTTTAGCATATTTTAGAAAATATAAACTTTGAATTCCAAAACCACAACTTAAATCTGCAAATTCTTTATTTATTAAAAAATCTTTTAGTAATTTAGCTCTTAATTTAGCAATGTTCTCATTACAAGCAAAAGGCAATTCATTATAAAAAATGAATAAATTTTGTAATCCTTTATTTTGCCTTTTTGCTTTTATTCTTGCCCTGGACAATTCAATCAAATCATCTTTAGTAATTACGATTTCTTTATTCAAGAATTTAATTCTTTTCTCTTTTAAATTTAATTTTTTTATAGTCTTTATTTTTTTTGAATCATAACCCTTCCTCAATAATTTAGTTATTTTATTTATCTTAGCATTTAAGTAGCTAATTAGTTCTTTAGCTTCTTCTTCACCAATTTCTTTAATTTTTTCTTTTTCAACCACTCAATAAGAAAAAGCAATAACTTTATTAATTTTAAATTTCAATTGAAAAATAGTATTAACCTTCTATTACCCCCCACTTTTTTTGAATGAATCGCCTTGCTTTGAAATATTTGCTAATTCTCTTAACCCACAAGCTTTAT
>CAZGMV010000087.1:0-2763 GCA_964526875.1 Candidatus Woesearchaeota archaeon
GAAAAAAAATAAGTTTTTTTGGATCTTTTTAGTTATTGTTTCTTACTTATTTATATCGAGTTTAATTTATTTAGTAGATTATTTTGAAAATTATGGAAAAAAGAAAGTTGCAATTTATGAATTGAAAGGAGTTATAACTACACAAGATGAACCCGATTCAATTGTTATGGATAGTGTCATTAGTGATCTAATTAGCTTAAATAAAAGTTATGACGGAATAATCATAAAAATCGATAGCCCTGGAGGAGATGCTTATGCAACTAAAAAGATAGCAGAAGTTATTAAAGAAATAAGTAAAAAAAAACCTATAATTTCTTGTGTTGATGAAATGGCTGCTTCAGGAGCTTATTGGATCATTTCTCAAACAGATTATATTGTTGCCGATGAATTTTCAATAGTAGGTTCTATAGGTGTTCTAAGTTCATACTTAGACTTTGCTGAATTATTGGATAAACTAGGAATTCACTACAACAGGTTAGTTTGGGGTAAATATAAAGACATGTTAACTCCTTTCAAGAATTTAACCCCTGAAGAAAAAGCTTTATTTATGAATAAAACAAAATTTTTATATGAATATTTTGTTAAAGAAGTCGCTAAGGGAAGAAATTTAAGTTATAATTACACCAAAAGCTTAGCTACAGGCGAATTTTTCTTTGGAGAAGAAGCTTTAAATAAAGGGCTAATTGATGAATTTGGAGATATAAATACTTGTAAAGAAATTATGGCAAAAGATTTGAATACTACTTTAAAAAACATAAAATTTGATTATATTAAAGGGTATAAGGAGCAGGAATTTAATTTATTTGGTCTAAGCTTAGCATATGGTTTTGCAAAAGCAGTAATTGAATATTTAGATAAAAATAACATAAAGTTACAATGAGGGAATATTATTTATTTAAAAAAGCTTTAAATAATGTTGATTTAGCTTTGGAGATAGTAGATTCAAGATTTATATTAGACTCAACAATTAAAAAAGCAGAAGAATTGGTTAAAAAAAAAGAAATACCTTTTGCTCTAATTATAAATAAAAGCGATTTATTAGACAAAAAAGATATTAATTACTTAGAAAAAAAATTAAGAAGTAAAGGTTATTTACCTTTTTTTGTTTCTGCTAGAAAAAGATTAGGAACTAAAAAAGTTAGAGAATGGTTGGGTTTTTTAAGGAAAAAAATCAACAAAGAAAAAGGCAAAGAGAAAATAGAAGGTGTTGTCTTTGGTTATCCTAACGTTGGAAAAAGTTCGTTTTTAAATGTTCTAAAAGGGAAGAGTTCTGCAGGAACGTCTTCAATTCCAGGATTTACAAAGGGAATTCAATACCTAAGAATCAATAAATGGTTAAGGTTTATTGACACTCCAGGTTTATTTTTTCCATTAGATTTAAGAAAAAAGGCCTTATTAGGTATAATAAACCCCAACGCTGACCCACAAGATTTAATAGATTCTTTATGGTATTTAATAATAGAACTAAAAGAAATGAAATATGGGTTAATAGAATTAGAAAAGTATGGTTTTAAAAAGGAAGAACTAAAAAATATTAATGATTGGGATTATTTTTTAAAATTAATTGAAAAAAAAGCAAAAGAGATGAATTACAAAATAAAAAGTGATAAAGCAGATTTGGGAAGATTTGCCAAAAAAATAATTGTTGACTGGCAAAAAGGAAAAATAAAAGCATACAAACTTTATTAAACAAAACTACATTTACAATTAACTACTAGTTAGTTAAAAATTATAAATATTTCGTTATATCTAGTAAAATGTTAAAACTTGAAAGAGACATAAGAAATAAAATTCTAGAAGCATTCAAGGGAGTTAAGGACGATAAAGCTTTTAAAAATGCATTAGAGGGAGTCTTAGGTACTAAAAAAGAAGGCTATTTTATTAGAACTATAACATTTTCACCAGTTTTAAGAGATGGTGAAGATACGGGAACTCGTTTAGTTTTATATTATATAAAAAAAGGGGAGAAAAAAAATCATCTATTAGTTAATCAAAGTAGAAATGGCACAATAAATTATTCCTTAAGATTCTCAAATTCTAAATGGGCTGAGATATTAACAACAAACAATGGCTGTTTCTTAATAGATAATAATGATGAAAAAAATAAAAGTTTGTATCATATTAACATAAATAAAGAACCACAGGAATTAACAAATAATTCTTATGTTTTAGTAGAAGATCCTAAAAAGATTAAAAAAGATAAACTTCCTTATAAATTAGTAATGGGAGAATTAGGGTTTTTTGAATATATATGGGCTAATAAGATTATAGAAGACCCTATTCCTTTATATGAAGGTAAATGGGAAAGCAATAAAACATCTATAGAACTAAATTTTATAAAAAAAGTTGTAGATCATACATTAAAAAACGAGTATCATATTAATATTTTTAAAGTAAACCACAACAACGGTGAAAAAGTAGGGTTATATTTTTTGGTATTAAAAAAAATAAAAGAAAATAAGTCTAATATAGAACCATGCTTTACTTATTATTTAGAATATTTAAATATGCCAAAAGAACAGTTGTTAAAAAACAGTATTAAAATAAGTGTTATTCCTTCTTATAGACCTTATTTTATTAGGGTAGAAGGAGAAGAAGAAAAATTAGAACCGTATTTAGAATTATCATATTTTTCAACGATTTTAATCAGATCAGAAGAAAATAATAATATAATATCTGCGATTAATCTCTTTTATAAAGATGCTTTAATATTAGAATATCCAAAATAAAACTTATTAAAACATAAAAATTTTAACAAAATAA
>CAZGMV010000088.1:0-2739 GCA_964526875.1 Candidatus Woesearchaeota archaeon
TAAATTTTATAAATATTCCTTACTACCTCTAAATAGTAAACCAATAAAATATTTATAAATCAAAAATAAAACTTTATTCAATTATAACTCTATGATTTTGTAAACAAATCATATTTATAGTCCCTTTCTTACTTGTAGGTTCTAAAGTGAATGGATAAACAATTTGTAAATAAACTTTGTTGTCCTTTAAATAAGAAAAATAATAACTAGTGTTTACTCTTCTATAGCTTACTGGTTCGTTTTTCCACTTTGACAGAGGATAAGGTTTTAAATTCCTTATGTTATATCTGAAGGGGCCTAATTCAATAACACCTTTTTCATGAGAAGAATAAACATTAACTTCTAAATAAGAATTTATAGGAATACATTTACCTTCTTGTAAAGTCAATAGATTTTCAATAATTTTTCCTTCATTTTCATAATTTTCATTTTCCTTACTAACTTCTTTCCAACTATCCCAAAAATAGATACCATAAATAAAAATTGAAAGAAAAATTATAAATAAAGCAATAAAACTTTGTGATTTTTTTAATTTTTTTATTTCAAACATCTTCCCACATACATTTAAACTATTTTGACCTTAATAACATCTCCTAAATCTCTTAAAACTTTATTAACAATGTCCTTACCAAAACTTTTTTCTAAATCTTGTTTTTTTATTTCTTTTTTCTTGGTTGTTAATAATAATAATTTAAGCTTATCTTCCTTCTCTTTAGCATCTATTAGAGTTAATACATCTATTTTATCTTTTAATTGATTAATTTCCTCCTTTAAAGGATTCAACTTTTCTTCAACTGCTTTTTTGACAACTTCTTCAATTAAGTTATTTTGATTTTTTATTAAGACTTTTTGAACAACATAAAGAACTTTAGGTAATTCCTTTTCAAAGTATCTGGTTAAAGAATTATTAATTGTTAAATTCAAATCTTCTTTTAGTTCATTTCTCACCTTATCAAAACCAACTTTTAAGAATAATTCAAAGTTTGATAACTCAATCTTTACATCATCAACACTATTTTTTATTTTTGAAAGAAAAGTGGCTAGAACTTCTTTATCTTTTTCAGCAATATCAGGCAATTTATCAAAAACAATTTTTATTTCTTTAATTTCTTTTCTTAAAAGAGAAATGTTCTCTTCTAATTTATCTAAATAAGCTAAAATGTCTAATTTGTCCATAATTTATAAATCTTATTAACTTTTTAAAAAATTTGGTTGTTCTAGATAAGTAAATACATTTTTTTATAAAAAAGCCTCTATTTTTTTATTATGGTTTTTGGTTTTTTAAAAAGAAAAAAAGAAAATTCTTCAATTGATGAAGATTTGTCATTACTTAAAAGTTCTTTAGATCTGACAAACAACACAACTACCAATCAACCTTTAGAAGACAGCACATTTCCTCTTCCCTTAAATAATAATAACCTATTCAACACTAACCAAAATCCTTTATCTTTAAATAATAATTTTCTCGAACATAATAGAAACGAGGAAAACAATTCCTTAAATAATTTAAATAATGAACAAACACTAACTTTTTTAAAAAGAAATGAAAGTTTAAGTAATTTCCAACACGACAACAACAGCATAAATCACTCTCCAAATTTTAACAATAATGAAAGGGAAATATTGCTAAAATTAGAAGTTATTGATAGCAAAATTGAAAAGTTAGAAAGTAAAGTAGACATGATTTACAACTTATTAATGTACAATAAAAGATAAATCTTAAAAAATGGCAACTCCTCCGAAAAAAGATCCTATTCCTGAAATTTATTATAAATTAGGGGAAATATTGAAGAGATTAAAAGTTGTAGAGGAAAGAGTTCACTCTTTAGCAGAAAGAGTTGAAAATATTAATAATGAACTGCTAGAATTCAAAAAAAATACAACTAAATTCAAAACAGAAATAAATAACGAAATAACTAAATTGAATAAAGAAATCTCAACAATTAATGAAAAATTAAGGTATTTTGAAAAAGAACTTCCAAGATTAGCTAAAAAAAGTGAATTAGAAGTATTTAATAAAGTTTTTTCTTTGTGGGACCCTATGCATTTTGTTTCTCTAAAAGAATTTGATTATTTAATTGAAGATAAATTAGAAGAATTCAAAAAAGAGTTAATTAAAGAACTAAAAAAAGAAAATATTAATCTAAATAATGCAAAAATCAAAAAAGAAGATGAAAAAACCAAATTAATTCCAAAACAGATAATAAAAGAGGAAAATACTAGAAAAGAAGATAATGCAAATATCACAAAAAAGCAAGCAAAATATTTTTCCTTAAATCAAGATAGTAATAAAGACAAACTGATTTCTAATAATACGCTTAATAACATCCCAAATTTAAACAACTTAGAAAGAAATGTTAATAATAAACTTGTTTCTTTTTTAACTAATAACACAGAAAAACAAATAAAAGAAAAAAATGAAGAAAAAAACAAACCAGAAAAAGAAGAAAGACAAAAAAAGAAAATAGAAGAACGTGTTTTAATAAAAGAAACAAGTAAAGAAAATAAAAATCTAGAAAAAATAAATATAAATGAAGAAAAATCTGAAAAGAAAATTTTAAAATTACCATCTCCTGAAAAGTTGAGTGTTTATTTAAAATCAAAAAAAGAACTAGAAAAATTTTTAGATATTAAAGAAAAAAAAGAAAATAAAATAAAAGAAGTGTATAAAAAAGTCGATAAAAAGAAAAAAATGAGTTATTTGAATGATTTTGTTGAATTGATTTAATAAGTTTTTAA
>CAZGMV010000089.1:0-2702 GCA_964526875.1 Candidatus Woesearchaeota archaeon
TTCATAGAAAGACGCAAAATATTGGAGAATGGTTTTTAAAAGAAGATTTTGAAGAAATTTTTTCTGAAGAAGAAATTAATTTAATCAAATATGTTAATATTGGGGGTGGTTTTCCTTACTATTATGTAAATTCAAAACCTAATTTAGATTATATTTTTGAAAAGGTTAAGGAATTTAAAGATTATTTAAACAAAAGGAACATTAAATTGATAACCGAACCTGGCCGATTTATAGCAGCTCCTTGTGTTGAGTTAGAAGCGGAAGTAATTAATGTTTATGATGGAACTGTTATTTTAGATTGTTCTTTATTTAATGCTTATATAGACACTTATTTATTCCATATAAGATTGCCTATAAAAGATGAGTTGAACCAAGAAGAAGTTAAGAACTTATTGAAAAAAGGAAAAAATGTTTTTAGATATTTAATTAAAGGAAATACTCCCGATTCATTAGATATTTTTAGATATAAAGTTTATTTACCTTATGAATTGAAGAAAGGGGATAAAATAATTTTAAAAAATGCAGGAGCTTATAATTTCTATTGTGAATTCAATGATTTGCCTAAATTAGAATATGAAATTAGGTAGATTTTTTATTATTTTTGTTTTAGTATTTATCTTCATAAAAATTTTTACTTTTTTTTACTGTGAAGTTATTACCTTATTATAAAGAAGAGATAAACGATAAAATTTTAATAACTAATTGGCAGGGTGGTTGGCTTTTATTAACTAAAGAACAGTATAAAAAGATTTTAGAAAATGATTTAGATGAAAGTCTAAAGTTTTTATTAGAGGAAGAGGGTTTTTTTGGAGTAAAAAAAGAGTTGATTAGGGAAAGATTTAAACAATTAGTTTTAGGAACTAGTTTACACATTATTACTTTAACGAGAGAATGTAATTTAAATTGTAAATATTGTTTTGTTAATAGATCTGCTAAAAGAATGAATATTGAAACTGCTAGAAAAGTTGTAGATTTTATTTTTCAAAGCCCTTCTAAGTCTTTAACATTGGAATTTACTGGAGGCGAACCTTTATTAAATTTTGAAGTTTTAAAGTTTATTGTTGAATATGCTAAAGAAAAGAATTTAAAATTTAAAAAAAGATTGTTATTTACAATAACTACAAATGGAACTATATTTAGCAAAGAAATTGTTGATTACCTGAAGAAAAATAATTTTTCAGTTACTGTTTCTATTGATGGACCAAAAGAAGTTCATGAATTTAATAGAGGAAATAACTTCAATTTAGTTATAAGTAATATAAAAAAATATCAAGAAAAAGGTTTAAACTTGTCTTTTTTACCAGTAATTACTAAGAAAAGTATTGAAAAGTGGAAAGAAGTTGTAGATTTCTTTGTTTTTGAATTAGGAAGTAAAGAAATACATTGGAAATATCTTTACCCTCCTTATCATAATCCACAAATATGGGAAGAAGTAGGTTATAGTGCTGAAGAATTTTTTGAAAGCTGGAAAAAAGTGATTAACTATTTGTTAAAACTGAATGAGGAAGGAATTATAATAAGAGAAAGAATAGCTAGTGTTTTGTTAACTAAAATTCTAAAAAAGAAAAACCCTTTATATACTGAAATAATGAGTCCTTGTGGTGCTGTAATAACTCAAATTTCTTATGATTATAATGGGGATATTTACACATGTGATGAAGCTAAAGGAATTGATGAATTAAAACTTGGTAATGTTTTTGAAAACCATTACAATGAAATAAGGACTTGTTCATTAACTAAAGAGATAATTAGTATAAGCTCTAATTCCTCTTATTCTTGCGAAATGTGCGCCTTTAATCCTTGGTGTGGTACTTGTGTTGTTGAAAATATTATTAGAGAGAACAATTTGTTTTCACATGTTCCTTCTTCATTTAGACATAAAGTTCTGTATAACCAATTTAAATACTTATTTGAATTGATCGATAGAAAATTTGATTTAATTAAAAAATGGGTTTAATTTTTGATAATTTCATATAAACTTTGATTTTTCCTTTTTAATAGTTCGTTATAAACTTCTTCAAAATACAATACTTTATCAATAATTTTTTTAGTTATTTCTGGAATTTCTAAACCTTTATGTGCGTATTTTGCTACTCTTTGCCTCCAGGCATAGTCAAATAATAAGTTAAAAAATGAATAATACGGATTAAAGTATAATTTTTTTAAATTTTCTATACTACAAGGTATTTTAATTAAATAATATTCCTTTTCTTTTTTTAAATCTATTAAAGTTAAAATATTTAAAAAATCCATATCTTTAGGAATATAAGGATTATAATTAAGTTGCAAATCTAAACCATTTACTTTAAAAAAAGAAACTTTAGGAGGATTTTCATGAGTATAGGTGGTTTTTTTAATAAATCTAAAAAAATCTATTCTACTTTCGCAACTTGAAAATTCCTTTTCTTTAATTAAGAATTCTTTAAACAATTTTTTAACCTCCTCATAAGTTTTTTTGTCGCTTGTAAAGAAATCATAATCAGAATAAGGTATCTTTATTAACAAAGACAATGGAAAACTTCCTAACAAAAAAATATTCATATTTTCTAATATTTTTCCATATTCTTTTAAAAATAAAAAGAATTTTTCATCCTTCTCTCTTATTTTATATAAACTGATTTTTTTCTTTTCAGGAGAATAAACACTATTTTTTATGTTGTTAAGATCTTTTTTTATTTCTTTTAATATGTTGTTTAAAATAG
>CAZGMV010000090.1:0-2671 GCA_964526875.1 Candidatus Woesearchaeota archaeon
CCCCTCCAGCGTTTAGCCCAGAAAGGTTTATAAAGTTTTTAAACAATAATCTTTTGTGGGAGAAATTATAATTAAAGTGCCTGGTGATATTAAAGAAGTGTTTGAGATTGATGAAATATCTCAAACTAAGCCCAATAAAGTAGAGAAACTTATTGAAAAAATTGAGCATTACAATTTCGTAATGAAAAACTTAGAAAAAGTATTGGGAAGTGTTGAGGTAGAAGATGTAAAAGAAGAAGATATGTATTCATAGTGTAAAAATGAAATTTTTTGTAGATAGCAATATCTTCATAGAGCCACTTAAAAAACAGGCCTCAGAAAAACAAGATATAGCTAAAAAATTGTTGAGTTTTTTGTTAGAAAATTTAATTTTTTCTAATTCAATTGTTATAAACTCTATTGTATGGGATGAAACAATATTTCACTTAATCGTCAAAGGAAAAAGTTATGATAAATCCCTTACAAAAAACTTTTTATTTCATCTTTTTTCTTTATTTGAATGGCTAAATATAAGTAAAGAAGCTGCGTTTTTGGGCTTGGGCTTTATAGAAAAGTATAAACTAAAAACACATGACGCCTTAATCTTAGCCACTTGCAAGCATTACAATATTAAGTATTTAATTTCCATAGACAACGATTTCACTATCCCTTGCGAAAAAGAAGGAATTGTTTTAATTGATTCAGTTGAAAAATTAAAAGAAGTTTTAAATAAACAATTCTCTTAAGCAGTGTCAACTGACGCGTCAGTTGCAGGCGCTACTCTGCCGAAGGCAGAATGTAGCGCATGGGTGCAACGAGTTTGTTGCTGCGGATCAAACGAGTCCGTTTGTAGTGGTAAAGTGTGTCTAACCCTTACAGTTGGTAAGGGAGCCCACCCTTTCTTACTTTTATAAAAATTTTTTAATTTTTTTTAGAATGATAGAAATTAATGAAAAACAGAAAAAAGAGTTAATTAAAAAACTCAACGAAAAATATAAAGGAGATTTTTCTTTTTTAGAAAATTATCTTATCTTCAAAAATTCTGAAAATAAATATTTTATTTTTAATGGAAAATTTGTAGTTAATGGAGATAGAATAGGTTTAGAAGCTTTTAAAGAAGAATTTGGGAAAATAAGACTCTATTTCCAATTTGCCAATATGTTTAAAGAAGAAATAAAAGATTTTTTCTTTGAGGTTGATAAAGAAAATGCAAAAAGATTTTTAGCTGGAGAGGATTTAGAATTAGAAGAATTATTAACAAAAAATGGCAAAAAAATTAATGAAGTAATAGATAAAGAATTCTATTTATTAAAATATGAGGGTTATTTTATAGGGGTTGGTAAAGTGATTAAAAATTTAGGAGTTCTAAAAAATTATTTAGGTAAACAATATAGATTTAAAAATATAGTGTTGTAAAGGGAAAAATGAAATTACTTTTAAGTGGAATAAAAAATTGTAATGATATAATTGAAAAAGAATTAAAATTTCTTAAAAAAAATGGAAAAATTGAAATAAAAAATAGCATAAAAGAATTAAGCCCTTCCTTAACAACTTTAAAAGTCGTTGATATTGAAGATATAATCTCTTTAACATATCAATTAAAAACAGTAGGAAGAGTTGGTTTATTGCTTGAAGAATTTAAATTTGAAAATATTAATGAGTTAAAAAACGAGTTGAAGGAAAATTTTGCAAATGTATTGAATTTTTTAAATGAATTTAAAGAAATTCCAAAAGAGTCATTTGCTTTTAGATTAACAAACAAAAGCAATTTAAATTTAAACAAGTTGGAAATTCAAGATGATTTTGGAAATTTAATTGAAAATGAGATAAATAAAGCAAATAAAATAAAAGTAAATCTGGAAAATCCTGATTTATTGTTTAGACTAATCATTTCTGAAAATGGAAAAGCTTTTTTTATTCTTGATTTAGTGGGAGAAAAAGATTTAAGTAAGAGGAATTATAAAATTTACAACCACCCTTCTTCTTTAAATAGTGTGTTGGCACAGAATTTAATCTATTTTAGTGATGTAAAAGAAGATAATTCTTTCTTAGATCCTATGGCAGGAGTAGGGACTATATGTATAGAATTTGTTTGGAAGGAATTATTTATTCCTTCAGGTTATTTAAGGAACGACCTACAAATATTTAAAATAAAAGGAAATGAAAAAATAATTAAAGAAATAAACCAAAATATAGAATGGGATAAAGAATTAGAAGTTTATTGTACAGATAAAATGTTAAAAAATATAGAATATGCTAAAAAAAATGCAAGAATTGCTAAAGTAGAAAGTAAAATTAATTTTTCAAGAGTTTCAGTTGATTGGTTAGATTGGAAATTTGATGAAGGTGAAATAGATTACATAATTACTCAACCTCCAAATAATTTAAAGCTTATGGAAGAACTTTTTTATCAGGCAGAATTTATGGGAAATAATGTAGTTTTAGCAACCGGTTTAAATAATCAAGAAATAAGAAAAATTGCTGAAAAGCACAGGTATCTTTTGAAAAAAGAGAGAAATTTAGAAAGAAAAGATATGATTAATTTTTATCATTACTATTTTAAATAACCCAAACTATTCTTTCTTCAGAACAAAGATTTATCAATTGACTATAATTTAATAAAATATGAATTTGAATTTAAAAATAAAAAGTTCAATACTAATTCCTACTGCTATAATAACTTCTTTTTTAA
>CAZGMV010000091.1:0-2652 GCA_964526875.1 Candidatus Woesearchaeota archaeon
ATTTTTTTTCCAAATTTTTATTTTTCCAATAATTTTTCCCTTTAAGTTTTTTTTAGTTTTATTTTCTTCTTTATTTTCTTTAAACATTTTAAAAAAAGAGAAGTTAATTTTATCAATTTTTTTGTAATACTTTTAAAGACTCTTTTACTTTTTTGTAAAATTCTTGTAATTTCTTTTTAACATATTCTCTAGACGAAAAAATATTTTCATGGTTAAAACTTTCTCCTTTTATCCTATATATTTTTTCAGCATTTTCTGAATTTTCTGATGTTTTCTTTTCAAAAATGTGAAATTTGTCTCTTTTTTCTATACTATTTAACTTTTCTTCAAGAAAGAGGTAGTAAAATTCTTCTACTTCAAATTCTTTAACTAACAAACATTTAATAATTTTTGTTTTATTAGGATTAATTATTATTTTTTCACAACCTTCTTTTTCGTCAATAATTATTTTCAAACAATAGAGTCCTTTACTTCCCAATCTTTTTTCAGTTTTTTTAAATGAACCTCCTTTTTCCCTTTTAATATTAAATAATAAGTATCCGAAATCATGATATGTTTCTTTTTCTTTATCATACACTACATAATGAGAATTGCCACTATCTTCAAACAAAAATTTTTTTACTGAGAATTTGTTTAATCCTTCTTCTAAAGCAATTTCACTTACTAAATAACTGAAACTTGCACAATCTAAACCAGCAATTATTAAGGGGTAATTAGAAAAGACAACCCATTTAGGTTCTTCGTTAGATAACATAATAGATCTTATCAATTCTTTTAGATCTTTGTAGTAATTACTATTTTTAAACTCTTCAAAAGCTTTTAAATATTCTTTTTTCAGTCTTTGTCGTAAATGCACAGTCGTAAATAGAATTAAAATTTTATGAATGTTTGATGTTAATAATGAGAAAAATGCCCCCACGGGGATTTGAACCCCGGACGCTGGGATCCGAAGTCCCACGCCATTCCTGGCTAGGCTATGGGGGCTAGATTTTGTATTTTCTAAAGAAAAAGTTATTTAGATTTTCAATATCTCTTTTATAAAGCAAATCTCCATTTTCTATATCTTTTGGAACAGCTTGTGGCCAATCAATCAAGTAAAAACCTTTTTCGTTGATTAAAATATTGCTTTCACTTAGATCTCCATGAATAATCCCTTCTTTTTCATAAATTTTATTGTAATGATCTAATAAATCTTCTTTTAGTTCCTTAGGGTTCTCAATTTCAACTTCTCTTAATAAAGGTGCAGGCTTTCCTTCAAACTCTATGAACTCTTCAACAATTATATGTCTATTAATAGTTATAAATTTTGGAACATTATAATTTTTCAATTTATTTAATACTTGAGCCTCTATTTGAGCTTTGGCTCTAGGGACATCTATTTTATAATCTAAGATTTTTAACTGATTAATTCTCCATTTTATAGATAAATATGCCAAAGACTTTTTAAAATGTTCAAAAGCTTTTCCAGAATACAAATGTTCTTTAACAATTAAAAAGTTTTCTTGGAAGTCTTTTGCTAAATAAACTTTTGCTTCTTTTCCTTGACCAATAATTGTAACTATTTCTTTAATAACTCCTTGTTTCCATAAATCCCAAAATGCTAAAATTGTAAAAGATATATTCCTTAACCTAAACCCTTCTTCTTCTCCAATTATTCCGTATTCAATTAATTTAAGTTTATTCAGTTTTTTTATTATTTCTATTAATTCTCTTTTGTTCTTGTAATGATACCTTTCAACAATTTTAGTTAGTGGAATAAACTTATAACTATTTCTTAAACCTTCTAAAATCCTTAAACAAGCAATATCTTTTTTATTTAAATTAAAAATTAAAGAAAAGGTTTTAATCATTTTATTTCTTATTCTTTTTTATCTCTTTTTTCCTTCTTTTTTGCTCTTTCCTTCTTTTTTGTTTTCTTTTTCTTCTAATTTTTCTTTAATTTTTTCCCAATCTAAATTTTCTACTTTATCCTCTTCTAAGATAACTATTTCATAGCTTGTGTTTTCATCTTTTTTTAATTGTTTAATTAGTTCAAAAGCCAGATTTAATGCTTCCTCTTTTGTCATGTTTTCTTTATAATTTTCAACCAAATATTTGTTTAATTTTTCCTCTTGATTTCCTATAGCTACTGCTTTATATTCAAAAAAATGGCCTAAAGGTTCGGTAACATAAATCTTAAACCCATTTTCATCTTTTCCAGCAAAAATAATTGACACTCCAAAAGGTCTAGCTCCGCCAAATTGAGTATATGTTTGTTTTAAATCACAAATTTCTTTTACTAGAGGTAGAATATCTATTTTGTTTCCATAAATCATTTTATGTTGTTTTGCTATTATTCTAGCTCTATCAATTAATATTCTACCATCGCTAGCAATTCCTGCAGGAATAGCAAAAATGTCTTTCTCTATTTCATAAATTTTTTCTAAGGAAGAAGGAACTACTAGTTTATTAACCATCCTTTTTTCTCCAACTAATACAATACCATCTTTAAACTTAATAGCAAAACCAGCAGTTCCTATTTTAACAGCTTCTTTTGCATATTCAACTTGTAATAGCCTTCCGTCTGGGCTAAAAGTTGTTAAAGCTCTATCATAACCCATCATTTGATGAGAATACATTGTCATAAAGCAAAGTTTAAAAAATATTTATAAA
>CAZGMV010000092.1:0-2641 GCA_964526875.1 Candidatus Woesearchaeota archaeon
AACCTGCATCTGCTATTGGAGTACAAAGAACAAAAAAACTCCAAGTTAATAGAGCAATCAAAAAACCATTTTTTAACCCATACTTTAAACTTACAAAAAGTAGATACACTAAAAAAAGCACTAGGACAAAGAAGAACTTAATTAAAGTTATTCTTTTAGTCTCGTGTTTTAATAAATGTTCTTTTTTTACTTCCTTTTCTGCAAATAATTTTTCTTTTAAATTTTTTATAATGTTTTTCATTTTTTAATTTATTCGATTTTTCCTAAACCTGGTTGTCTCATCGTTAAACCTACTTTAGGTATTTTCTCTTTATAACTTACTGCAATTATTCTTGCTTTTACTTTATCTCCTGGCTTAATAATTGTTTTCCCATCTTTACTAATCAATTGGTTATTACTAAATTCAAAACCTTCCATACCAACTTGAGTTATATGTGTTAGGCCATCAACAACTCCTATATTAATGAAAGCTCCAATTGTTGATGTATTAGCTACAACACCATAAGTTAATTCATTTATCTCAGGTTTGTAAACTAACATCTCAAATTCAGTTTTAAAATAAACATAACCATCCTCTGGAATAAAAACCCCATTATCTACTTTGTTTATATTTAGTAAAGAAATAAAAATACCTAAATTACTGTCAATTTTTCCTTCATATATCTTAGCAATTTCTTCTTTTAAATGTTGCTTTATATTTTCTTTAAGAAACTTAGGTTCTAATTTAACATAATCTTCAATAACATACTTATAGAACATATTTTCGCTTTTTAAAAAATTTTATAAAATTTTGTGTTGGATTTGGTAGAATGGTTGATATCTCAATTCTACCTAAAAGATTACAAGAAGAAGTAGAAAAAAAAATAAAAGAATATAAACTAAAAGGAAAAGCTAAGGAATTATTTCTTCAAAAAGTTATTGAAGAATATTTAAATAAAAATGTAGACATTTACGAACCTATAGGTCTAGTTAGTGCCCATTCAGTTTCGGAACCAGCTACACAGATGGTTATTGACACTTTCCACTTTGCAGGAGTTGCTGAAATGAACATTATGAATTCTTTACCTAGGGTCATTGAGATTTTAGATGCTAGGGTAAAACCTAAAATAGAAGTTATGGAAATTTACTTAAAAGAAAGAGATCTGGATATTGAGGAACTAGAAGAGTATGCTAGGAGAATTAAAGAAGTTAAACTAGAAGAATTCGCAAAAGAAACAGATCTTGATATTGTTGAAGGGAAAATAATCTTTAAACTAGATAAAAAAGCATTAGAAGAATTTGATATTAATAAGGATGAGTTGATTAAAATAATAAAAAATAAAACTAAGAATTTAGACGTAGAGGGAAGTTCTACAAAGATTGTTTTTACACCTAAGAAAAAAATGAAGTTGAAACAACTTTATATTCTAAAAGAAAAATTAAAAAATTTGACAATTAAAGGAATTCCTGGGATCAAAAAAGTTATTATTACTGAAAATCAAGAAACAAAAGAAAGGTTCTTATTAACTGAAGGGTCTAACTTAAAAGAAGTTCTAAAATTAGATTTCGTAGATAATAAAAGAACTATAACTAATAATCTAAAAGAAATTGAAGAAGTTCTAGGTATAGAAGCAGTTAGAAATTATATAGTTAAAGAATTAAAGAAAATCTATGATTCACAAGGTTTAGAAATTGATATCAGGTATTTAATGTTAATAGCAGACTTATTAACAATGTTTGGTAGATATATTGGTATTACAAGATATGGTTTAGCAGCTACAAAACACTCTGTATTGGCAAAAGCTGCTTTTGAAATTCCAAGAGAGTTTTTAGTCAACGCAACATTAGTTGGGGAAGAAGATAATTTCAAAACAGTTTTAGAAAATGTTTTAGTAAATCAAGTAGTGCCTATCGGAACTGGTTTGGTTAAGGTTGAATATGTAATTAATGAAAATGAAACAGAAAAAGAAGAGTGAAATACTAATTAGAAATGAAAAATGAAAAAAAATAAAAAAGACCAGAAGGAAAAACTTTATTTTTTATTTTTTCTTTTAGCATTTTTTATATCTTTTGCCTTAATTACAATAGCTTTTCTATTAAAAGATATTAAAAACAATAAGTTAGATCAAAAGGAATTAAATATTCAAGGGGAACATTTTAACAAAACAAAATTAGATATTTTTTTTAACAACTTAACAAAAAAATATTCTTTCTTAAATAAAACTGCCAATATCGAAGAGTGTAACAAATTAAATATAACAAAAGAAAGAATCTTATGTAAAGAATATTTTAAACAAAAGCAAAGAGAAATTTTAATGTACAAACCTTATTTAGTATTTGCTTTAGTAGAACATAACATAATAAGCGTTGAAGAGGCTATTTATAAATACCAAATTCCTAAAGAAAAGCTTGCTGAAGCTTTAGATAACTCAACTTATTGTTTTAATGATGAAAAATGTTTAGAAGTTTATAAAAAGTTTAAAGAAAATTATAAAGATATAACACCTATGAAATATAACATTAAAAAGGCATGGGAATATTATCAAAAAGGATTATTGTCTTTAAAAAATTATATAAACCCTTATAAATTAAATTGTAGTAATAATAGCACTTGTAGACCTATTATTATTGAAGATTAAAACAAAAAGGAATAAAAATGATG
>CAZGMV010000093.1:0-2636 GCA_964526875.1 Candidatus Woesearchaeota archaeon
CAGTTAATTAAGCAACTAATACCTGAAATTACTGAAAAGCAAATGAGGGAAAATCATTAAAAAGAGTAAATAAAGGGAAGAAAAAATTTAAAATCACTTCTTTGTTTTTAAACAAAAGGAAAAAGTGTTTTAATTCCTAAAGATAAAAAGAGTCTTGCTTTGCAATTTGAAGAGGTTAGTATTACTTTACTTGGAGTGATAAATAAAATGTCAGTTAGGATATCTAAATTCTTTCTAAACAAATTTAGCATTGTCAAATTATAAATTTTACTACTATTTAGTGTTAAATGAAAAATAATTTTTGTCATATTATTTGGGAAGAAGAAAAATTTGAAGCAATTAACAAAATTTATGAAAAAATTAAAAGTTTTCTAAAAAACAAAGGATTTAAAGAAAAATTTTCAAAAAAGTGTGTAAGAACATTCTACAAAAATGTTGAAGGAAATAATAAGAAAATAGAAGCTCCTTTTTATGAAATTGGAATTTCAAAAGACAATATTATAATAACGAAATTAGAAGGTCAATTTGAAGAATTATCCTATTATAATCTTGAAAGAGGATTAAACTTCATAGCAAACAACTCTCCTTCTATTGAGGAACTCTTAGATATCGTAAAAGAAGAAATAAATAACAATAATCCTTTTATAACTATTTGTGGAATAAATGAATGTATTATAAATTGTAGGAATTGTTGTGATTCAAACCCTTTAGAATCTTTTAGAAGGAGATACTGCGAATATTTTATTGGAAATTCTTACTGTGCTTTACAACTTTCAGGATTAAAGAAAGATGAAGTCTGTAATAATTATTTCTGTTCTTCTTTTCGAGATGATCCTATAGATTGTTATTCAGGCCCTTTCGGAATAAGACCTAGAATAGCAAGAACTTACAATTTAGATAAAGAAACCAAAAGAATAATTAAAGCAATTTTAGAAAATAAGCCAAAAAATGAAGAAGAATTGAAAGAATTACTCAAAGATCACAGAAGATATCAAGAGGTTGTTCTTTATAAGAGTTGCCAGGAAATAGAAAATAAACAATTAAAAGAAAAATTTTTTAAAGAGTGGTTAGAACTTTACGAAAAAAGGAAAAAGAAAGAAAAACTTTGTTCTTTAGAAGAAAGAATTTGTAACTTTACACATTTTTAACTTCATTATAGTAACAGATTTTTATAATTCAATTTTCTTAATTTTCTTATGTTAGATTTAAACTTAATAGTTCATGGATTTTTAATTGGTTTAATTATCTCTATTTTAGAAATTATTTTTGTTCATAGTGATGAAGAGGTCTATGGTTTAGGAGTTTGGTTAAAACATGGGTGGCACACTTTTCCTTTTACAATTGGAGGAACAATTCTAAGCTTATTAATTTGGTATTCCTACGATTTTGTCGTACAATTTTTACCAATCCTAATTCCAAAGTTGGCTCTATACTTCCTTTTCTTCATTGTGATGACTGTGATTATTCATGCAAAAGCTGCTATTACAAGAGGAGTCGGAGAAACTTGGATGCACTGTATAATAATCTCATTACTAATAACTTTAGCTCCTTTATATTATCCTTTTGTGGCTTTATACTTACCAAGATTTTTCTAATTTTTACTTCATTTATACCATAATACAGCTGCAGCAAATACACATCCAAGTTTTTTTACTGTATGTTCAATTGCGATTGATTCAATTTTATCCAGTTCCCACTCTCTCATTTCAAATCCTATTTTTGCCATTTCTCTAACTTTTTTTTCAGCTTCTTTTTTTGAACATTTTCCTTTATATTCCATAATTAAACCACATAAGTTTTTATCTTTCGGAATAGCAATACTTATTGCAGCTGAAATTGTTTCCCCTGGTGTATTGCTTATAATATAACTATAGGCTGTTGGAACTAAAGAACCAAATGGAATTTTGGGTAAAGGGACAATTTTAGATCCTGGAGGAATTATACTACTGATTTTTATTAAATTAACATTTCCTATACCAGCATTTAACAATGCTCCATCAAAAGCGTTTAAAGAAGTTTTTCCTTCACTCTTACCTGCTACTAAAGAAACAGTTTTTAAATATTTATGTTTTTCATTAAAGTAAACTAAAGTATCCATAAATCCTTGAAGATTTTAATTTTTTATAAATAATATTTCATTCAATCAGTTAACATTAATTAATTAAAAATGGCAACAAAAAATAAAAAAAATAAAAATAAAAAATTAATTTTTTTTATTTTTAAATTTTGTTTTTTTAGCTTATTTTTTTACGCAATTTATTTCAATGTTACTATAAACACATCTCCTCTAGAAAAATTGAACATTTTAATTCTTTCAAAAATTTTTTATGGGAAAATTACTAGTTTACCTTCTTACTATCATAAAGAAGATACTTGGGCTTTATTAATTGAAAAAGAAAATAAAAAATTATACTTTATTGTTGATAGAGATTGTTTAGGTGTAAGTATTTATTTTGCTTTATTAACTTTTATTTTTTCATTCCCTCTTTTTAGCCTAAGAAAGAAAATTTTTCTTTCACTTTTTTATTTTTTCCTTATAATTTTTATTCTAAATCCTTTAAGATTAATTACCTATACTATTTATTTTTAAATAATTTTGAGTTTTATTTGATTTTTCACGATTTAATCTGGCAAAT
>CAZGMV010000094.1:0-2514 GCA_964526875.1 Candidatus Woesearchaeota archaeon
ATAACAAATTACTAGATCTTTTAAATAACACTCACTTTTTTACTAAAAAGATAATTTTTTCTTTAGATAGTTATGAGCAATTATTAGAGCAAGTTTTAAAGAATTATTTGATTTTCTTAATTTGTGATAAGTTTTTTAATATAAAAATTTCAAAAAAAGAAATTGTCGAATTTTTAAATGAAAAAGAAAAAAAACTTTTAAAAGATTTGGTAAAACAATTAAATATTTGGAGTAAAGACTTTACTAAAACTCAAAAAATAGAAAGTAAAGGGTGGAATGATGGTAGTAAAGGAGAAAGAAAAAATCTTAGAAGCTATAAATAAAACAATAAATGAAAAAGGTTTGATATTTTTAAGACATCATAATGATGGAGACGGATATAGTGCAGGTTTAATCGCTGAAACTATTCTAAGAAAACTAACTAATCTAAATAGAAAGCAGATAAGTTTTTTTTCTTATAACTATACTTTTATGTTAAAAGATCTTGAAGAAATACAAAAATTAAAAAAAATTAAAGGAGATAGAAAAGTTTTATTTATTATAATGGACATTTCAATGTCAAAGGAAACTTTATTAAGTTTGAAAGTCTTGAAAAAAAAGGCAAACGCAGAGATTTTAGTAATAGACCATCATTTAATTGATGATAAGGAATTATTTGAGGAAATTGTGGACTATGCTTATACAAATCTAAATAAAAATACAGGTTATTTAAGTTATGAATTATTTTTTTCATTTTTGAGAAAATATAATGTTAAATTAGATAGTGATGAATTGGCGTTTGTTGGTTTTTTGAGATATTTAAGTGTTGTATCTGACTACTATTATCATCTAAAAGAGTATCTAGACTCAAAACTTCCTAAAAATATTGTTAAGAAAAATGAGGATTTATTTTTGTTATTTGAAAAAATCATTGGAGAAAGCAAAGGTTTAAATAAAAGTTTAGAAGAATTTATGTTCATCTTTAAAAATTATGAACTTTTTAAGGAAGATATCAAGTTTTTAAAGGAAAAATTAAATAATAAAGTAAAAAAAGCAAAAAGTGTTTTAAAAAGAGAAGATAATTTTTTAATTTTAGACTTAGAAGAAATTGAGAATTTTAAAGAATTTCCTAATCCTAAAATTTATTTAAATTTAATTTGGGAAGAAAATAAAATTTTAATAGCTTATACGGAGAGGTTAATAATATTAAGGTCTTATAGCAACAAGATTGATTTTAGACCTTTATTAATTAAGATGAAGAAAAAAGGAATTATTGGAGGAGCACATAAATCCAGGGCTAGTTTTGAAATTCCTAAGAAGAAATTAAATGTTATTTTAGAAGAAATTAAAAATTATTTAAAAAATGAATTGAAAAAAATTTAATAAATTTAATTTTTAAAATACTAAGTGTAGAGGCTATACACCCCCTTACCACCACAAACGGGCTCGTTTGATCCGCAGCAACGAACTCGTTGCATCCGCACGCTACTTCCGCCTTACGGCGGAGCAGCGTTTTCAACTGCTGCGTCAATTGACACACCTCAGAAAAAATTTTTTATTTTTTAGCCATGCTTGCTGGACAAATAAATCTCATTTTACATCTATTACATGCCCTTTTATGAATTACAAGATTGATCAGCGTTAATAAAATAAACAATACAAACAACCCTACTCTAAGTGTTGAGTAACTTACAATCATTACAAAAAACATCCCGATAATAGGAATTAAAGTTACAAGTGCCCAAGTAATATTAGCAAGTTTTATCCCAAGTTGATAATTTCCAGATTCTTTTTTAAACATAAAAGAGGAAAGTTTACCCCACCCTGTGTTACATCTTTTTCCATAGTAATAACAATGCGTGCAGAGATACTTTCTTAAAACAAAAAGAAGCATTATAGCAAGGAAAAATACATAAAAAACAGAAAGTATTGGAAAACCGTGAACTTGTATTGGTAACATTCCGAGAAATCCTATGCCAAAGTAAACTAAAAAGAAAACATTTTGTCCTATAACAAAGGCAAGCGGATATCTTTCAGCTCCTTTTTTGTATAGTTCTTTTTTCATAATTATCTTTTACTATTTTTCTTTAGTCTTTATAAATTTTTTTAGAACTTTCCTCAATTTCTCAACAGAATTGATTAAAACAACTCCTTCTTTTTTGCATGGCTCTGGGAAATCATTGTCTATGGAAATTAAGTATTTTATGCCATAATATTTGCAGGTTGCTAAAATTATAGCGTCGTTTGGTCTGAGGTCGTAATGCTCTATAACTCTAAACATTTCTTCCTCTATTTTTTCATTTAATTTCAGTTCTCCAAAGACTTTTAACAATCTTTTAATTTCTTGAAAAGACATTAATTTCCTTTTGCTGTACAAATGAAAGATAATTTCGTTTCTAATCGGTAATCTTTTTTTTAGAATGCAAATCCCAATATAATAACAAAAATAACAAAGCTAATAAAGACTTAATTAACAACCCAATTTCTTTCTTAGATTTTCTGGCAATTTTCTTGAACCTTCTCTTATTATCCACC
>CAZGMV010000095.1:0-2432 GCA_964526875.1 Candidatus Woesearchaeota archaeon
AAAGAGAATGGGAAGAATTAGCAATAGCAATTGAGAAGATGAGAGAAGGAAAAATAGTTTATTTCCCGGGGGGAGGTGGGGAATATGGAAGATATTTTATTCCTTTTAGTGAAGAAGAATATAGAGATCTTATTAAGAAGAAAAACTCCTTATTCTATAAAGAAGAACAAGAAAAGGGAAAACTAAATTACTGGTTAAAAAAGAAGTAGTTAATATCTCATTACTTTCCAGTATTTTTTAGAGAATCTTCTAAAACTAAAATAAAAGTCCTTCCTTTTATATTGGTAATCAAAAAATTAATCTTGTAATTTTTACTTAAACTAGCGATTTTATTAATTATTTCCTCGAAAGAGATAGGACAATTCTTTAAAACCCTAATTTTTAAAGCTTTTTTAATTAGCAAAAGTTTAACAATTTCTTTTTCCAAATTGTTGGTTAAACCTTTTTTACCTATTTTAATTTCTTTTTCCAAATCTTTGTTAATTTTTAGAAGTTGTTTATAAGAAACATACACAAAGCAAACTATTCAAAAAATTTATAAGTGGTTAAATATTAAACCTTTCTTTTAAAGCCTTTTTCTGTATTTCGTAAATTTTGTTTATACCTTTTTCAGCCAATTTTAAAGCTTCTAAAAGTTCTTGATCACTTAACTTACCATCCATCTGTAAAGAAGTTATCTCTTTCTTTCTAGGCATCATTGCAATTGGAATATCCACAGCCCCTTCAATATCCTCTTCTTCCTTATTTAAATCCAAAACTAACTCACCATTAATTTTTCCAACTGCTACAGCAGAAACTAAATCCTTCATTGCTATTCCAGCATCCGCCAAAGCTAAAGCTCCAGCAGTAATAGCCGCAGCTCTTGTCCCAGCGTCTGCTTGAGCAACTTCCACAAATAATTCAATTAAAGTTCCACTATATTCCTCTAAAAAAATAGCTGGTTTTAAAGCATATTCTAAGATTAAAGTTAACTCAACATCTCTTCTTGAAACACCAGGTTTCTTTCTCTCAGGAGTTGAAAATGGCAACATATTGTATTTAGCTCTGAAAATAGCTTTATTTTGATCAGCTATAACTTTTGGAATAAATTTTGGTCCATAAACAGCAGCATAAACCTCAGTTTTCCCAATTTTAAAATAAGCACTGCCATCCGCACTTTTTATTATCCCTACTTTAGCAGTTATTGGCCTTAGTTCATCATTTTTTCTTCCATCAATTCTAATCATAAATTAGAAAAACAAAAATTTTTATAAACAGATATCTAAACAAAATACTTAAAAATCTAATAATATAAGCCGGATTTTGTGGTTTTAAAAAACCGCCTCTTATTCTACTTAGCGCTCTAGGAGAGCTTGTGCCTTTCTAAACCTTCATAGCTCAATAGCTTGTTATTGTTGCCAATAACAAGCATTTCTCATTGCTCCAGCTTTTAGTTGCTCCTTGCGGAGCATTATCTACGGCATCCGGACTTTCCTCCTCAAGGAAAAAGAGGCAAATAAAAAAGAAAGCAAAAGTTTATAAACTTAATTTATACCTTATTCTTTCATTGCTTTTAGTAAATTTAACTATACAAGCACTTTTACAGTCTCCATAAGCTGTTATTAACCAATCAAAAAAATGATCTTTATGAAAGTTTAGTAAATCATCACTACAACTCTTTATATAATTCAAAAAATCTTGTTTATTTTTCAAAATTTTTCCGTCTTTTGTATAGAACCATAATTCAGGAGGTAAATCCATTATTTAATAAAAGATTTTAAATTAATAAATGTTATTTACTACTCATAAACTTCATTAATCACTTCATAAAAATTAATACCATCTGAATAAAAAACAGGAATCTGAGCGATTAAGTTTTTGTTTTTACTAATTTCTTCCATTTTATTTCCATAAATAATCTTATTAGGGAAAGGAATAGAAACATAATCATCAGTATAATTTATTGCATTCTCTTCTATATTTCTATTATAAAAAAACTTTTGTTCATTATTATTAACTAAAAAACTTAAATAAAAATAAAAACTACCTTCGTCAATTCCATAAGTAGGGTAATAATTAAAACTAACAGTTCCTAATGAAGATTTTTTTAATTTAGCTTGTATAGGAATATTAAAAATAGTAAAACTGGAACAATTAGAGACTTCTAAGTAATCAGAAGGATCATTACCTAATTCTTCATTTTTATCAGTAAAGAAAAAATAAATTCTCCAATTTTCTTTTAAACTTTCCAACCTTTCATTTATTTTAATATCAATTATGTTATTATTTTTCTTTTCCCACTTAAAATTACTGATTTCATAATTATCTAAGAATATTCTAAGTTTTTTGAAGTTATTTACAGATAATTCCTCATTAGTTATATTTAGTTTTATATAAATACAATTTTTATCATTAGGCAAAGAACTAATTAAATAAGGATAAGAAAAATAGTA
>CAZGMV010000096.1:0-2362 GCA_964526875.1 Candidatus Woesearchaeota archaeon
TTAATATTCCATCACCATATAATAACCATTTTTAGGCTCGTAAATATCACCTTTTCTTTTTAATTTTTGGATAATTTCTTCCAATTCTTTCTCATCAATTCCCTCTTGTTTTAATTTCTCAGCTATTTCACTAAATGAAACAGGAGTCATTCCTTTTTCTTCATTTAATCTCTTAATTAATTCTCTAACTAAAATCATTTTATTCCTTTGGCTAGTACTTACTCCAGTAATTCTATCAACATCAATTTTTCCAGTTTCTGGGTCATAACCAATTCTTTTTAGACTTGATTCTACTAAATGAATTGCTCTTTGAGCATCTTCAACACTAACTTCATTACTTAATCTAACCCTAGCACACGCCTCTGACAGCCTAATAATCGCCTCTAACTGTCTTGTAGTTATTGGTATTGAGCTTATTTTTCCATTTTCAATTGCAGCACTTCTCATTTTAGTATAATAATCTTCTATTAATTGAGCAGCTTTTTCGCTAATTTTTGGTTTTACATTTTGTCTAGCATAAACAATCCACTTCTTTAACAATTGTAGGTCAATTTCTGGCTTTGCTCCTTCAATTCTATGGGTTTTTAAAATGTGTCTAGCAATTGCTCTATCTTTTTTAGTATCAGGCACATCTAAAACAGTAAATATTAAGTCAAACCTTGTTAATAGAGGAGCTGGTAAATTAATTTGTTCAGCTATGCTTAAATAAGGATCAAATCTACCATATTTAGGGTTTGCAGCTGCTAAAATACTACACTCAGCTTTTAAAGTCGCGTTTATATTTGCCTTTGCTATTGAAACCGTTTGCTGCTCCATTGCCTCATATAGAGCTTGTACATCTTCTTTTCCAATTTTGTCTAACTCATCAATCAAAGCTATTCCATTACTAGCTAAGACTAAAACTCCAGCTTCAACAGACCAAGCTCTTAGATATTCATCCCTTGTTACTGTAGCCGTTAAACCAGCAGCACTAGCTCCTTTACCAGAAACAAACCTAGATTTTGGAGCTATTTTTTGTATATACTTTAGTAGTTGAGATTTTCCTGAACCAGGGTCTCCTATTAAAAGAATGTGAATGTCTCCTCTAATTCTAGTGCCATCAAAAGCTGTTTTTCTATAACTGCCAAATAATTGCAAAGCCAGTGCTAATTTTATTTCATCATAACCGTAAATTGAAGGAGCTATTGAATTAACCAATTTCTTATAAACATCTGGATCATTAGCAAGTTGTTTAATCTTCACAATGTCTTCTTCACTTACTTTAATATCTTCATAATCCTCTTCAACAGGTTCAATATTAACAGCCTCAATATTTAAATCAAACCTTGTTGACTTTCCTCCACTAGGCAAATGAATAAAAACTTCTCTAACAATACCGCTAATCTTAATTCTTTTTCCAGGAGCAACTAATTTTTCAAATTTAGGGTCTGTTAAATCATAATAAAGCATTGCTGCAATTCTTTGTGGTTGTGTGTGTTCAATTAACTCAGGAGGTTCTTCAACTATTATCCTTTGAGAATCCACGAAATCAATCTTTTGAACTTTAAAACCTCTTTTTCTTCCACAAACACAGATTTCTGGCTCTTTAATTTTTACATCTGTTTGTGGAACAATTAACCTTCTATGACAAGTTGGGCAAATAAAAGTAATCCTTTTAGCTGTTGGCCTTACTTCACTAGCTTTTCTTACGATCCCTTCAACAACAATTAATTTACCAATATGTTCGCTTCTTATTTTACTAATTTGTATGTTATGGCTTTCTGGAATGTTTTTTAATCTGAATTTTAAATCATATCCTTTGTCTTTAATGATTTTTTCAAATTGCTCAATTATTGAAGTTGGTTTTTCCAATAACTCCGAAGCTAGTTCTATGTTAAATTCAACGATATCTCTAAAATCAAAAATAACAGATTTTTTTCCTTCATTTTTAGCTTCTTCTAACAAATCTTCATTAATATCTAAAAATTCTTTTATTTCATTCGTAAAATCTTTCTCTTCTTCTTCCTCCTCAATTATAGTCAAAGAAGGATCTTCCACCCCAATATCATCTAACAAATTATCATTTCTATTCTGCTTAGCTCCATTATCTTTCTCTATCTTTTCCTCTTCATCAACATTGAATTCATCAACTAATTCATCAGAATCTTCAAGGAAATCAGACTCTTCATTTAAATCATTTAAATCTTCTTCACTTGAATTACTAGAATTATTTAACTTTTCTTCCTCTTTTAAATCATCATCTAACAAATCATCAACCAATTTGTCAATAAAATCATCTTCACTATTTCTTTCTTTTTTCATAAGTCAACAACTATGTTTAAAAAAGTTTAAAAAGTTTGGAAAAGGAAAGATTTATAAAAAA
>CAZGMV010000097.1:0-2335 GCA_964526875.1 Candidatus Woesearchaeota archaeon
AATAAGATAAAATATTGGATGAAGAATAAAGAAGATAAAATAATTAAGTAATTTAAGGTACTTCTTTCTTCAAAATATTGTTTTAAAAAGAAGAAATAAAGTAGTTCCCACATAATTATTAATAACATCAAATTTTTTCCAATTTTTGAAAATGTTGTAGAGACAAATAGTATGAAGAAAATTGATGAAATAATAACAAATTTTTTATCTTTTTCATTTAACAAAGGAAAAACTTCTTTTTTCTTTAATTTCTTTTTTTCATCTTTAAAAAATAAAAAAGCTGGTGTAGAATCTGTTATTAAATTAATCCAAAGTATTTGAACAGGTTTTAGTAGAATTCTTTTGATAAAAACACCTACACTTCCTATAACTAACTCTACTATGTTTGTTGGTATTGTATAAATAGCTAGTTTTTTTATTGTATATATTACATTTCTACCTTCAAATATCAAGTCTTTTATTTTTTCTAATTTGTTTTCTAATAGCACTATATCTGCAACACCTTTAGCTAAATCACTACTATCCCCAACAACTAAAGAGATATTTGCTTTTTTTAGTGCTAAACTATCGTTAACGCCATCTCCTAACATTCCAACACTATATTTCTCTTTAGCAACTTTAACAATCCTTAACTTATCTTCTGGGAATAGTTCAGCAAAAGCTATTGTTTGATTTAGTTCCTTTAGCAATTGATCGTCTCTCATCTTTATTAAATCATTTCTATTTAAAATTTTCCCTTTTAATCCAATTTTTTCTAAAATAGCTTTTGTTGTTTCTTTTCTATCCCCTGTTAAAATAATTAATTTTATTTGGTTTTTATTTAACTCTTCAACGACTTCTTTTACATTTTTTCTTATCTTATCACTTAATGCTATAATCCCTTTGATTTCAAATTTTTTTTCTTTTAGATTCTCAATAGCAACCATTATTAGCTTTAAACCTTTTTTTGATAATTTATTAGCTATATTTTCCCAATATTCAATTATTTTTTCTTTTTCCTTTCTACTTCCTTTGTCTTTCAGTATGAATAATTCTAAAATACTGTCAACAGCTCCTTTATAAACAATTAAATCCTTTAATTTTGCATAAGAATATTTGTCTTTACTATTAAAAGATTTTCTTTCGTCTTCTTCAAAGGTTTTATATTTTAAAAATAACTTGTCTATTGAATCTTTTTCATTAAAACTTGCTAAACCGGCTAATTGTAATATTTCTTTTTCCTTTTCTTTTGGGTAAATAGAATGTATTCCTATTTTATTTTCTGTTAAGGTTCCTGTTTTGTCTGTAAATAGTATGTCAATTAAAGCTATTTCTTCAATACTCTTTAATTTTCTAATTAAAACTCCTTCTTTTGCCATTCTTCTCGCTGCTAGGGCTAAAGAACTTGTGATTAATACAGGTAATCCTTGGGGTATTGATGCTATAATTAAAGAAATTAATAAAACTACTAGGAATGAAAAGGAATATTGGTTAGGTAAACCAATAATGAAAACGGTTATTGAAATAAAAAATAATAACCTAAATAACCAAAAAATTAGTTTATTTAATTCTTTTTCAATCATTGTTTGTTCTTCTTTTATTTCAATTAATTGTTTATTCATTTTTCCTAATCTTGTTTCTAAACCAATTTTTTCAACTTTCATTATTCCTTCTCCTTCTTCAACAAAAGATCCTTTAAATAACTTATTATCTTTACTTTTTTCTACAGCTTTACTTTCTCCAGTAAATGTTGCTTCATTAATCTTTAATTTACCTTTTATCAAAACTCCATCTGCAGGGATTAAGTCTCCTTCTCCTAAGATAACTAAGTCTTTAGGGACTAAATCTTCAATATTTATTTTTTTCTTTTTTCCTTCTCTAATTACAGTTACTTTTATTTTGTACATCTCTTTTAGTTTTTGTAGATATTTGAAGGATTTAAATTCTTGAAAAACTCCCAAGAAGATATTTATTAAAAAGAATAAAAAGATTAAGATGAAATCCAAATAGTTTTTGAAATAGAAGGATATTATTGCTGCTATTAGTAATAAAATATTAAACAACTCTTTAACATTTTTGAATAAAAGTTCTAAAAACACTAGAATACTTGGTTTTTTTGGTTCGCTAATATTTTTTCCATAAATTTTTTGTAGTCTTTTAGCTTCATTTTCAGTTAAGCCAAATAACTCCATTAATCAATTAAAAATCTTTATTTTAGAAAAGTTTGTTTTAAATCCCTAAGAATAAAGGTTTTATTAAAATTCATTAAAAAGTTTTATAAAATTTTTTAATGCCTTTTACCAATGCAACTTAAATTTCTTTTTAAAGATAAAGAAAAATATTATTTTTTAGCAGA
>CAZGMV010000098.1:0-2284 GCA_964526875.1 Candidatus Woesearchaeota archaeon
AATTAATGAAAAAATTAAAACTAATATTTATTTTCCTTTTAAACTTTTTTACTTATTTAACTGCTTTAGATTACTCTACTTGTTTAAATATAGATGTTAAACCTATAAAAGAAAAGATAAATATCAGTGATTATGCAGAATTTGCCTTTATAATACAAAATAATTGTGGTAAAAATTTAAAGTTAAGTTTTAAATATCCAGGTTATGTTTATAATGTAGTTTTTGACCCATATATATTGAATTTAAAAGAAGAAGATACTGGATTAGTTAATTTAAAAATTTATCCTCCTTATTACTTGTATTCTGGTTGGAAAGCTTTAAAAATTAATATCTATGTTGAAGAAAACGGTGGAAAACAATTGGTAGAACAAGAATTGTTAAAGTTTTATATTTTTCCAACACCTAAAGAAATTGAAAGGAAAATAGAATATGAATATATTGTTTTAACAAATAATTTAGACTTAAATTTAATTATACCTCCAAAATTAAAAAGCGAATTAAATGGGAAAACTCCTTTTCAAATATTGCTTAAAGGGATAAACAAAAGTGAGTTAAAGGATTTTTCATTAACAGTTTTTATTAATCCTTTAGAAAATTATGATAAAGAAAAATTTAAACCATTAAAAGTTGAATGGGACTATTTAGTTGATTTAAACAATCCTTACGTTAAAGAAACAAAAGAGGGAATTGTTTTTACAAATTATCTATTAAATAACTTAGAAGCAGCCCCTATTCTTTATCAGATTAATGTAGTGTTCAATTTAAGAAAAGAAAAAAAGTTTGATTTAAGTGAAGAAGCTAATAACAATATCGTTTTAGAAGGTGCTCCTTACTTTAAAACAGAAAAAGAATGTTTTTCTAATCTTTACAAGAAAGAATGTGTTTATAAAATAACAAACATAGGTAATGCAAGAGGTACTTACGAGCTGAGAATTCCTTTGAACTTTCTTTCAAGATTATTTGTTAACTATGATTTTCAGGCAAAAATCGAAAATGGAGAAATTGTTAAAAATATTAAAATTAATGCTAAAGAAAGTAAGAGATTTGTTGTAGAATACAATTATTTGATCATTTACGTATTTATTTTAGTGATTTTAATAGCTTTTGGTATTTATTATTACTTATTTTATTTAAATCCTGTTAAAATAAGAAAAGAAATTCAGAAAATTGAAATCAGCAAACATAAAAGATCTTTTTATATTGAAATTTTGGTTAAAAATAACACTTTTAAACCAATAAAAGATATAGTGATTCTTGAAAAAGTAAGTAATAATGCTAATTTAGTTGAATTATCTGTTTACCCAAGACCTGATAAAATTAAGGAAGATTTAAATACAAAAACAATTAGATGGGAAATAAAAGAAATAAAACCTTTTGGCTCTAAAACCTTTAAGTATAAAATAATTCCTAAAGAAAAAAGTGTTGTTACAATTCAACCAACAATTGTTAAATTTGATAATAAAATTTACAGAGGAAAGGGTTTAAAAATATCTCTAAAAGACGAAATAAATATTAAAGAGTTCTAGAGGTTTTTATTTATTTTTAATTACATAATTTACTTCTAAACTTTTTACTAATTTTTCAAAACTTTTTAAATAACTATAAGAATCTCTAATATATTCTCTACTTACTAAAGGTTGTTCTTATTTAAAAGATAAGATATATAATTTAAATTTATCCATTCATTAAAATCTTTTGCTCTCCAATCTCTTTTTTTTATAAATCTATTTAATAATCCAACACCAACATGATATGCTGTTATAGTATAAATATCCAAAGCAAGCTTGTCTTTTTTAATAACACTAGGAGCATTAGATCTTATCCATGCTAAATAAGCCACTCCAGCTAAAATATTTGTTTTTGAATCTTTTTTCCATTTGTCTTTTTTTATGCTTTCTTTTAGTGTTTTGTATAATGAAAAATTACAAGTTTTTAAATATTTCAAAGCATCTTTCAAAGAACTTTCATAGATTTGCATAGGCCCATATCTTTTACTTTTACTTATTTCTCCTTTTAAAGAATTTTCATTCCAATAAATCCAATTCACAACTTCAAAAGGTACGTTCAATTCTTTTGAATATTTATATAAGTAATTGAAATCTTTATCAGCTTCCTCTAACTTTTTTAAACCTTTTTTTGTTATTTTTCCATTAATAGAATTTCTTCTTATTCCTAATTCTTTAAAACTTTTGTAATACAAATCTCTTTTACTTCTATTTTGAATTCTCTTAGAAAAATAAAGATCTTTTTTAGTTAATATACTCTTTTTTATAGAATTTTTTAT
>CAZGMV010000099.1:0-2239 GCA_964526875.1 Candidatus Woesearchaeota archaeon
TTATAAAACCTTTTTCTTTTCTTTCTTATGTTCCAATTTTCTATAAAAACCCGAAAAGATATTGATAATGAATGGGATTTAATAATAGTTGGTGGCGGAATTGCAGGAATAACTGCTGGGATTTATGCTAGTAGGTATGGTATAAAAACTTTAGTTGTTGCTGAGGAACTTGGTGGTTTAGCTAATGAAGCTCCTTTAGTAGAAAATTATCCTGGAATAATTGCAGAAGGGAAAGAGCTAGCTAAGAAATGGGTTGATCACTTAAAAAAAGTTGGTTGTGAAACTTATGAAGCTAAAGTAATTGATATTATTAAAAAAAACAGAGAATTTGTTGTAAAAACTAGTGATTACAAAGAATTTAAGGCTAAATCTATTATCTTAGCAACAGGTTCTTCAAAAAGAAAACTAAATGTTCCGGGAGAAAAAGAATTGCTGGGTAAAGGAGTTTCTTATTGTGCTACTTGTGATAGCAATTTATTTAAAAACAAAGTTGTTGCTGTTGTTGGTGGAGGAAATTCAGCTTTTAGTGATGCTTTAATTCTATCAGAGATTGCTAAAGAGGTTTACATTTTAATTAGAAGTAAAATAAAAGCTGAAAAGGCTTTAGTTGATATGGTATCTAAAAAAGAAAACGTAAAAATCTTAACAAATAAAGAGGTTTTAGGGTTTATTGGGAAAAATAAGCTAGAAAAGATTAAAATAAGAAATAAAGAAAACGAAAAAATAGAGGAATTAAAAGTTGATGGAGTATTTATTGCTATTGGATTAATCCCAAATACAGAATTAGCCAAAAAGTTGGGGATAAAATTAGATGAATACGGGTTTATAGATACAAAAGAAGATCAAAGCACAAATATTGAAGGAGTTTTTGCTGCTGGAGATATTACAAACAATTCAAACAAGTTTGAACAATTCATTACTGCTGCTGCTGAAGGAGCAATAGCTGCTAATTCTGCGTTTAAGTATTTACAGAATAAAAACTAAAAAATTCAAAAAATTATTTGCCAGCTACAATTTCAATTATATCCAGGTGTTTTAAAACATAATCTTTTCCTAATAACTTCTTTGTCCTTACATCTATTGCCTTAATGAAATGTTTTGCTAAATCTGAATGTATTGCTCCTGCAAAATCAATTACTGTTGCTTCTTTAGGCAATAAAAAACAATCTGGTAAAACTCTGCCTTGCGAATCAGCTAATTTTTTTGTTCCTCCTGGAAAGATTGCTTTATAACTTAGTTTGTTAAAAATTAATTCTTCTAAAGCTTGTTGTACTCCAGTATTTCCAAATTTTTCTAAAATCAATTCAATTTTCTTTAAAGCCTCTTCTTGTTTTGGATTTAATTGTTTTAATATTTCAAACTTTCCTTCTCCAGGAACGTAATAAATTAAGCCAGCTTTATGAGCTGTTCTTAAAGCCAATTCCGCATCAGCGGCAGTTGGAATTATTGCTAAATTAGGGAATCTTTCTTTTAATCTTTTAATGTTCTCTTCAGCAGTTGAAATATCAATTTTATTAGCTGCAATAACTATAGGTTTGCTTTTAAACACTTCTTTAATAAACCTTTCTTTTTCTTCTTCATTCCATTTAAATAATTCTTTCTCTCCTAAATCTAGTCTAACCAACAAGTCTTTAATTTTTTCTGGAGAAAAACCAAGGCCAGAGATAGCAATTGAAATAACTTCCTCATTATTTTGTCCTTGCCTACTTAATTTAAACAATTTATCCCAATTTTTTTCAATTATTCCTTTAATCCAATAGTAAAGTTCCTCCTCCAAAAACAAAACATCATTTATAGGATCATAAGATCCAGGAGAAACACTCCTACCTTCTTCATCAGTAGAACCGCTTGCATCAATTACGTGAATCAAACCTTCTCCTTCCCTTAAATCGTCCAGAAATTTATTTCCCAAACCTCTTCCTTCATGAGCACCAGGAACTAAGCCGGCTACATCAATTAACTCAATTGGGACAAATCTGTATTTATCTAAAATAAAACCTTCTCTTGGATTACTTTTTAACCCAAATTCAGGTGCAGGATCAATAACTCTTACATAAGCTATCCCTTTATTTGGTTCAATAGTAGTAAACGGAAAATTACCTATTTCAGCTTGCGAAAAAGTTGCTGCACTAAAAAAGGTAGATTTTCCAACATTTGGTTTTCCAACTACACCAATCTTAGGTTTTTTAATAACTATTCCCATAAAAAGAAATAAGCCAAATTATTTATAAATTCTATT
>CAZGMV010000100.1:0-2231 GCA_964526875.1 Candidatus Woesearchaeota archaeon
TTGTTTACCTCGTGATTTTCTTTTTAATTTCCTCGGCTAAAGGGTGTTCTTTATATTTTGTGTATAGTGGTCTCAAAAATTCTGCCAAATAATCAGCCAAAGCATTTTTTAAATCTAAAGGATGTAGTTTTCCTTCTGCAAAATCTTTTTTTAGTTCTTCAATTGAGTTATAAATCACTGTTCCCCCGAACTTTTCTGGCCTTTCAATTATGAATTCTTTTGTTGTTGTAAAAACAAAATATTCAACCCAATCAATTACAGGGTTATATCTTAAATCTTTAGCTGGGCAAAAAGCATTTTTTATTTTTCTCCTTATTTCATTTTCATCATCCGTCACAAAAATTGCTGAATCCGGCTTACTTTTACTCATTTTCATTTCTGCTTTCAATTTTTTTAATTCTTCTTCATTTTCTGGAATAAAAGGCGGTTTTTGAAGACCCATTACTAAGTGATGGTGGATAGCAACTGGTTGTAAAATTTCATTATTGTATTTTAAAGGTTTAAATACTTTGTTATAAACTTCTAAAGCAATTACATGGGCTTTCCTTTGGTCAGTCCCGGCGTGAGCAATATGGCTTTCTAACTCAAAAATATCAGCTACTTGCATTGCAGGATATAATAACAAAGCAAAAGGAACACTTTCTCCTTCTTTTCTTCCAGCAATTGAAATTGATTTTTTCATTCTTGTCAATGTTGTATTTTTTGAAACGTCAACTACTAACCTCCAATAGTCATTATTACAATCATAAAGCTCTGAACCCCAAACAATCTCAACTTTCTCGCTATCTCCACCTACTAAGTCAATACTGTCCAATAAAACTTGGCCAAAAAACTCTTTTCCTACTTTTTGTATAAATTCTAAATCACCACCTAGTTTATTATTAATCCAACTATGCCAATCAGCTAAAAAAAGCCTACACTTCACACCAACTTTTTGTAAATTCCTAATAACTAAAGCTTGCATTATCGTAGCTCCGATATGAGGAATTCCAGAGATTTCAAAACCTATATAATGTTTTAAAGGAGCTCCAATTTCAAACAAATGTTTTAAATTTTCTACAGTTAAAACTTCTTCTACTGGTTTTTGCAAAGCTAAATTTAATTTTTCTTCAACATCCATTTTAAAAAGAAAAAACATTAAGTTTTTAAATTTTTACAATTTTAATAAAAGTAAATCAAAAATGAATAAAATCAAAATTAAAAGTAAAAACAAATAAAAGTCCCTTTTATCTTCTGATTCTTTAATGAAATGGAAATATTTAATAATTGGAATAAATAATGGAATTTCTAATAAACTAGACCATTGATTTAATTTAGAGAGTTGATCAAACAAAGAATTAAAGATTAAAAGAAATAAAAAGAAAAAGAAATTCTTTTTGCTTATAAAATCTTTCCAAAATCTTTTTAAACCTTCTTTAAAACCAAGTTTTGCGTAGTAATAAACTGAAACGTATAAAGACATTGTAAATATATATAGAAACAAAAACACAATTACTAAAAATATTGGGTAAAATAATGTGTAGTAAAAATTCAATTTTTGCATTTCTAAGATATCTTGTTGAGTAAAGTTATTTAAGTCTAAGTAATAGCTTAGTTTATCATAAAAAGGAATAATAGTTATTAAAAGAAAAAATAAAATTGCCAAAAAGCTTATAAATAAGTTTAATAAATAAAAACCAAACGCCTTTAAAGAAGTTTTGAAATCAATTTTTTTATTTAAGAAAATGAAATGTGAAAGTATAAAAGTAGTAAATATTAAAGTAATTAATAAAACAAGTGCTATAATCCCAAAGACTATGTTTGGGAATAGACTTTGCAAAATTAAAAACAAAATATTAAAAAGTACTAAAATAAATAGTATTCTATATTTCCCAATAAAGTACTCTTTTAGAAATTTTTTTAATTTTAGTTTTCTACTTTTAACGAATTTTTTAAAACTAATTTCTGTTTTTTCTTTGTTCTTTGAATATGTCATGGTTTAAAGTAAAAAATTATTTTAAAAGTTGTTGTAATTATAATTAAGTAGTTAAAATAGTACATTGAAGCTTTAAATTTAAAATTTAAACTTAAGGCAGTAGAGTTAATCTTTAATTTAGTCAATAGATGGAACACCACCACATCCATAAGAATAACAATAACCTTTACTACAATAACCGGTTAATCCACTTTTTAAAATTACATTTTTTGTCCCACCACAAAAAGCACTCATGCTTTCAAAACTACAATCCTCG
>CAZGMV010000101.1:0-2179 GCA_964526875.1 Candidatus Woesearchaeota archaeon
TCTGGTGAAAAATAACCATATTTACAAATTTCAATAATAAGTGAATGCATTATTTCTTTTTTTACTCTTTGTTTATTTAAAATAGGAGTAATTATTTTTTCAATATCTTCTAAAATTCCTTCTGGAATTTCCTCTTGTTTATAAAACCTAACCCCCTCAGTAGAAGTTGTAATACCCTTAGTAACATTCGTAATCCCCCCAGTAGAAGCTGTAATCCCCTTAGTGGAAACTCTAATTCCCGCAGTATTTAATTTATAGGTGCTTCCTTTACCTGTTCCGTTTTTTTGTAAGAATTTTTCTTCTGTTAATTTTTTTAATATATTGCTTGCATCGCTTGGATGTATATCCAAAATTTCTAATATTCTTTTATGGTTAATCTCTTCTTCAATATAAGTTGTTGCTAAAATTGTAATTTCTTGTTCGTTTAATGCTTTAAATTTGTCTTTAAATATAGATTTAAGCTTATTAATAGTTTCCTCATCAAATAAATTAATTGTTCTGAGTTCTAACAATGTTTGAGAATGATGTTCATTTTTTTCATATAAAAGAGGTTTAGTCCAATTATATTTGCTCCAACTTTGAAATATTTTTGGTATTCCTGAACCTGCTTTTTCTGCATATCCTATAAGCATAAACATTTTTTGAAGATTTCTATTTCTACAATCACTCTCTCCTCCTTTTATAGCAATTTCAATTGGAATTCTCATAAGCCCTGGATTTCTAAAACCGAACATATCAGGACGTTTTACTATAAGAATAGATAATCTTTCACTATAATCTGCATGAACTAATGCATTTATTAGTGCTTCTCTTAAAGCTTGATGAATTGGGGTATCTTCTTCTCTTTGAGCATTTTTTAAATTAAAAGGAACTTTTAAGTTTTCATATAACTTAGATATAACTTTTCTATAAAAATCAAAAATATTACCACTCCAAGTTCCATCAGAATATATTCTATCTACCCATCTTTTCTCAGCTACTGCTCTTGGTCTTTCTTGATAATCAACCATATAATAAGGCAATACCTCTTCAATTGATATTTGCTTTCCAAACATTAAAAGTCCTGCAAGAGTTAAACCAACTTCTCCTGTTTCTCTATCTCTTCTATAACCTCCAATACTTCTTAAAAACTCGATATCATCTAAGGCATTGAAAGGGTGGTCTGGTTTGTGAGATTTAAAGATATTTCTGTAAGCATAAAAGGTGCTAAGTTCTATATCATCAAAACAAAAATTTTTTAATATTTTATTATCTCTACTATCTTCTATTTGTTCTGCTAAAAACCTTTTTACACACTCTTCTTTACACTTATAATCTCCCTCTCCTTGTCTAATATATGTGCCAGTTAAAGGATTTTGACCTTTATAAATAGGTATTTGTTTTCTTGTAGCTCTTGGAATCTTTATCCAAATAATATTTTTTTGTTCTATTGTTAGAACGTTTATATCTTCATTTTTTAAAATATTTAAATTTACTTTTTGGGGATTGTTTAAGGTGTCGAATAATTCTTTTATGACTTCTTCGGGATTTTGAATGCCTATTAATCTAATGTTTTCTCCTATTTCTTCCACTCCTAAAAAGACATTACCTCCATTTGTATTTGCCATTGCGCTATATGTTTCAAAAAAATCATTAGGTAATTTTCCTTTTCTATTCTTTCCTACTGCTTTTTTAAATTCTACTTCATAGCTTTCTTTTAAAGCTAATAAATCTTCTTTAGAAGTAATTTCAATCATTTTACTTCTCCAACCTAATCCCAAGCTCTGCTAAATTATGCCTTAACAACTCTTCAAGTTCTCTATTTTTAGCAAGTTCATTCGATAATTTTTTAGTTAATTCTTCCATTGTTTCTTTAAAAGGAATTTGTTCTTCTTCATTTTCAGCAATTCCTACATATCTTCCGGGAGTTAAAATAAAATTTTCTTTTTCAATATCTTCAAGTGTAACTACTTTATAGACTCCTTTTTTATCAACATTTTCACCTTTTCTAAATTTATGAAAAGTATCCGATATTTCTTTTATATCACTTTCAATTAGTTTTCTTTGTTTTCTATCAATCATCTCTCCAATATCTCTTGCATCAATAAAAAGAATTTTGCCTTTTTGTGGTTTATTTTTATTTAATATCCATATTGAAGCAGGAATCCCCGTATTAAAAAAGAGTTTATCAGGAAGTGCA
>CAZGMV010000102.1:0-2174 GCA_964526875.1 Candidatus Woesearchaeota archaeon
GGGTCAAGCGAGTTCGCTTGTGTGTCAACTGACGTGTCAGTTGTAGAATTAGCTTTTTAAACTTTTATTCATTCTTTTTTTATGGAATTAGAAAATGGTTTAGTTAAAAGGTTCTATATTAACAGAAAAGAATTTATTGATAAATTGTTTAGAAAAAGCAACGAAGCAGGAAATATCGTTTATAAAAACTTTAAAGGAAAAAATTTATTAAAAAGAATTAAAGAGGCAGAATTACAAAGAGTGGAAACTTTTTTCCAAATTTTGGACACTTTCTTATTTAATATATTAAATTCCTTTCCAAGGTTTGAGGAACTTCCAACTTTCTATCAAAAACTTTTAGATGCTTTAATTGGAAAAAAAGATTTTAAATTAACGTTAGGTAAGATAAACAAACTAAGAACCATCTTAAGAGAGGAAAAAAGAAAAACTAGAGAAAGAATAAAAAATGCTAAAAATAAAGAATTGGTAATAAAAACTAGAAAAGCTTTTTTTGGAAGAACAATGTCCTTTTTGGATGAAATTAATTTTAATAAGCTTAATGAGTGGGTTGAAGTCTTATATTCTTTCCCTTTAATTGATAAAAAAAGTTTGAAGGTTGTTATTTTGGGAATGCCAAATGTGGGGAAATCAACTTTATTAAGTAAATTAACTCCCTCTAAACCTAAAATTGCTGATTACGAATTTACTACTTTAATCATTAACAGAGGGGAGATGAAGAAAGGTATTGAAGTTTTAGACACTCCTGGTTTATTAGACAGAGATTTTGAAAAGCTAAATAAGATTGAGAAAGAAGCGCTAATTGCTTTTAGTGAATTAGCAAACGTATGTTTGTTTATATTTGATCCAACAAAAAACTTAAAGGAACAATTTAATGTGTTTAAAAGATTTTATGAAAATGGAAAAGATAAAATTTGGTTATTCTACTTAAGTAAAGAGGATTTAACTAGTAAGGAACAATCAGCCCAGTTTAAAGAAAAACTAATTAAAAGTTTAAAAGGTTGTGGTTTAAAAGATATTGAAATATATTCATTAACTAATCTAGAGAGATTAAAAAGAAAAATAGAAAATATTTATTATCAAAATTTGTAGCTTTAATTTAAAATTTTCATTTCTTTAGGTTTTTTATTTTAGGGAACAACAATTTTGATGAAATTTTTATTTCATCATAGAAAATGAAAGTATAGTAAAAAGCTAACATTATTTTATAAATTTAAATTTTAAATTAATGATTTAAAAATTTAATGTTTATTTTTATTTATGTCTTTTATAATTAAATATAAACCAAAAACTCTAGAAGAATACATTAATCAAGAAAAGGCGGTTGCTAGTTTAAAAGATTATGTGTTTAATTATAAAAATAAATATCAAGGAAAAGCTATCCTCTTCTGGGGACCACCTGGTGTTGGAAAAACAACATTAGTTCATGCTTTTGCTAATACTTACAACTTAGAACTAATTGAAATCAACGCTAGTGATGACAGAAATGCTAAAAAACTAAAAGAGCTATTTGACCATGCTTCTAAAATGGTTTCTTTATTTAAAAAGGGAAAAATATTTTTATTTGATGAGATTGATGGAATTTCTCCAATTGATAAAGGAGCAATAAACACAATAGCAAATATTATTAAAAAAAGCAAATATCCAATAGTTCTAATTGCCAACGACCCTTGGGGAAGCAATTTAAAAGAAATTAGAAATCTTTCAATAATTGTTGAGTTTAAAAAATTAACAACTACTCATATTTATAAAGTATTAAAAAATATTTGTGAAAAGGAAGGAATAAAATATGAAGATTTGGCTTTAAAACAACTAGCCCTACAAAGCAGTGGGGATTTAAGAGCTGCGATTAATGATTTACAGTCTTTAGCAAAAATAGGAGTAACTATGGAAACAATTAAAGAATTGGGCTTTAGAGAAAGAGAAATAAATGTTTTTGAAACTTTAGCTTTAATTTTCAAAACTGAAAAAGCTTCCGTAGCATTAAGAGCAATCTCAGAAGCACAAGTAGATTTAGATATTTTAATGAATTGGATTGAAGAAAATATTCCTGTTGAATATGAAGATTTAGAAGAAGTTTGGAAGGGTTATTTGGCTTTAAGTAAAGCAGATATTTTTAAAACAAGAATAATAAGAAGACAAAGCTGGAGTTTATTACCTTATGTCTCTTTATTAAT
>CAZGMV010000103.1:0-2162 GCA_964526875.1 Candidatus Woesearchaeota archaeon
TCAAAAAAACCAGCAGGCCCTTTAGCATAAATAATACTTGCATTTTTAATTATTTTTGAATAGTATTCAATTGTTTTATTTCCAATATCTAAAATCTTCAAATTTTTATGTTTAAATAATTCAACAACATTAAATTCTCTTCTTCTTCCCTGAAAATCAATGGCAACATCAATAGGGACTTCAATTTTATCTTTATACTTTTTTAATTCCTTAACTATATCTGGATAGCTCAATACTCTCTCATCGTTTGTCTTTATTCCAAAAGCTTCTAAAGTCAAAACTGATAGAAATCCTGTAGTTAATATTTTATCAACTTTATCATTTTCACAAGCATAAACAATTAAATCAATTAAATCTTCTACTTTTTCTCCCCCTAAAACATAAATAGTAGGTTTTTTACTAGCTTCTTTCAATTTTTGGACTTCTCTATATTCCTTTTCAAAAACTTTCCCAGCAATATTAATTAATTTGTCTTTAAAACCTACAACACTTGAATGTTCTCTATGAGCCACAGAAAAAGCGTCTAAAATGTAATAATCAAAGATTTTTGAAAAAGTATTAATGAAAGGATTTTTATAAACCATGTTTTTATTTGTTTCAAAATCATAAGCTCTAATATTCTTCAACAAAATCGCTTCTCCTGGTTCCATATCATTAATAAAGTTTAATACCTCTCTTTCCAATAAACCATCTAAATAATAAACTTCGTGATTTAAAATTTTAGATAATAATCTGCTATGTTGCTCCAAACTTTCTAAATAACTTTTTTTTCCTTTTCTTCCTTGGTGTGTAATTAAAACAACTTTTGCATTTTTTTTAATTAGTTCCTTAATAGTTTCCCCATGTCTGTAGAATCTTTCGTTAACTATAACTTTTCCACCGACTATAGGAGAATTTAAATCAACTCTTACCCCAACTAGTCTATTTTTTAGGTTAACTTCTTCCAAAGAAATAAACATTAGAAAACTTTATTTTTTAATTCATAAGTTTTTGTTTTAATTAAAAAATAAAATTTATTACTTGGCACTAAAATTTTGGTTGTAATCAATTTTAATAACTTAATTATTTTCTAATAAATTTAATTTTTGGCTCTCTCTTCCTTGGTAATAGTTTATTAACTAAAGCTTTAAATTTTTCATCAGTCAATTCGTTTAAAATTAAACCTGATTGTTTTAATTGAATAACATACTGCGCAACTTGTAAAGCAAATTCTGGGTTTGCTGTTTTTATGTTTATATATCTATTAAAAGCCTCCTTACTTAAAATTTGTTTCAATTGGCTTTCAATCTGTTGAATTAAAAATTCTAGTTGCTTTTGTTGCTCTAGTCTTTTTAATAATTCTTCCTTTTTTTTCTTTAGTAATTCTTCATCATTGAAGTTTTCCATGTTCTTAAGAAATTTAAGGTTTTTTATAAATATTATAATTCACTAGACTAAAAATTTATTCTAAAAAAGGGATAAATATTTATAAATAATAGGATAAATAATTTTATATGTCTTCATTTTTTGAAGAACTATTAAAAGATAAAGAATATAAAAGACAACTTTATGAATCTCTCAAACAAGAAAAAAATAGGGAAAAGGATCTATACGAATATCAAAAAAGATTTGACGAATTAGTTAAACATTATTCCATAAATGATTCAATTTATGAAATATTAGAAAGAACAGGAGTTATTAAAGAACTGGGAGATTATTTTTCTTTTACTGTAACCTCTAGAGGAGAATTACCACCCGTTCTAGAAATTAAAGGTAGAAATATCAAAAACAACCAAGTATTTCCATGGATTGTTTCAATGAAAAATCTATATAACTTAAATTTTTCCAGTTATAATGAAGAGAAATATCCTTTAGTAGTAGAAACTACTGCTAGGAGATTATACCGAATTCCAAAAGGTGAAAGATTAGTTTCTATAGATGAATATACCACAGGTTCTAGTTTACTATATAGATTAGAAATTCTCTCACATATTAGAAAAATTGAAGAAGAATTAAATATTGAAATAATTCCTGAAATTGAATTTATTAATTTAGCAACCCCTTATTATTATGGAGATAATTTTGATGATTCTTTAATTAGGTATTTATCAAAAATAAGGAAGAAAAATTCTGAAAAAATGAAAAAAATCTTGAATTATTTAAATCAAGATAAAGAAAGAATA
>CAZGMV010000104.1:0-2155 GCA_964526875.1 Candidatus Woesearchaeota archaeon
CTTAATAGCTATTAGAGCTTATAACGAAAGTAAAACCTTACCAAAGTTAATTAAAGAAATTGTTTCTTTAGGTTACAAAAACATTTTAGTTGTTGACGATTGTTCTAATGATAATACGCAAGAAACAATTAAAAAACTAAAAAAGGAATTAAAAAACGTGAATTTCTATTATGTTAGGCATTTAAAAAATCTAAATATGGGCGGAGCTTTATTAACGGAGTTTAAAGTTGGTAAATTACTTAATAAACATTTAATAACTTTAGATGGAGATTACCAACATAAACCAAAAGATATTGAAAAGTTTTTAAAAATTGAAGATTATGATGTTCTGTTTGGAAATAGGTATTTGGGTAAAGCTTATAAATTACCTCTCTACAGGAAAATACTCCATTTTTTAAACAAAACCTTTAATTTCATTTTTTCTGGTAAAGTTTTAAATGATATACATAACGGGTTTAGGGCTTATAATAGGAAGGTCTTAGAAATTTTTGAAAAGAATTTGATTTATTTTGACGGGGCTTATGCTGACAATGTATTTTATATAACTGCCAAACACAACTTGAAGTATAAAGAAATTCCTGTTGAAATTGAGTATAATGAAGAAACACTAAAGAAAGGGCAAAAAGTTTACAAAACTTTTATTAAAATCTTAATAAAAAGTTTTCTTTTAAGATTTTTTGATTTGAAGAAATTATTAATTTTAAGCTTTTTGAGCTCTTTGTTTTTTAATCTATTGCTTTTTTTTATCTTACTTTTTTTAATAACATTTAATGAAAACATCTTCATCATTTCAATTTTAAACTTTTTAATTTTTTTGGGTTTGGTTTATTCTGCTTTAGTTTTATGGTATAAACTAGTTAAAAAGGATAAAGAACTAAAAAATTTTGTTAGTGAAGAAAGTATTGCAAAGTGTTTAAAAAACTGAGAGAAAAAAGGTTTATTGTTTTGATTTAATAGATTTAGAAAAGGTGTTGAGTTTATAAAAACTTGCAAAGGAATAAGATTTATAAATTCTACTTTTGAGTATTATAATTATGAGTAGTATATTTGTAAACAGAAAAAAGGAATTAGAATTCTTAAGAAAAAAATTAGAATCAAATAAATTTGAGTTTATCTTTATTTATGGTAGAAGAAGAGTTGGAAAAACATATCTCATAAGGGAACTTATAAAAAATAAAAAAGCAATTTACACCCTCTGTGATAAAACTGGAATAATTAACAACATGAGAAGATTCAAAATAAAAATTTCTGAATTATTGGAAGAACCAGTAATAGAAACAAATGATTTAGAGGAGATAATGAAATATCTAATTAATAAAATGGAAAAACCAGTTGTAATATTTGACGAGTTTCCTTATTTGATTGAGAGTTATAATGCTTTTAGTAGTGTATTACAAAGAGTAATTGATGAAATTTTGCTTTATTCACAGACAAAGTTAATCATATTAGGCTCTTCTGTTTCTTCAATGGAAAGTTTATTATCAGAGAAATCTCCTTTATATGGAAGAAAAACAGCACATCTAAAAATAGAACCTTTTAAATTTGTGGATTATTTTGAATTTTATAAAAAAAATGATTTTATAAAGAATTTTGAATTCTGGTCTATTACAGGGGGAATTCCATTATATATGCAAGAGTTTAATGAGAACAAAGATATAAAAGAAAATATAATGGAAACAATAGTTTATAAAACAGGAAGATTGTATGAGGAAGTAGATTTTCTGTTAAAAGAAGAGTTGAGAGAGCCTTGGACATATAAAAGGATTTTAGAGGCAATAGCTTATGGAAAAAATAGATTAAGTGAGATATCTAATTACATTTTTTTGGAACCAAATAAAGTTTCAAAATATTTGGATGTTTTGTTAAGATTAAATATTATTGAAAGGTTAGTTCCAATTAATGAAAAGAAAATAAAAAGTAAAAAAACTATTTATAAGATAAAGGACAACTTTATTGATTTTTATATGTTATTCATAGAACCAAATAAATCTTTAATTGAAATAGAGAATTATGAAAGAATTTTATTTTTGTTAGACCAGAGATTCAACGAATTTTTAGGAAAGAAATTTGAGGATTTAATAATGGAATTGTTTAAAACTGGAAAAATAAAAATCTTTCCATTCACTAAAATAGGTAAATGGTGGAAAAAAGATAA
>CAZGMV010000105.1:0-2082 GCA_964526875.1 Candidatus Woesearchaeota archaeon
CTATAAGTTTTTTTTTAACTGTTTTATTTTCTGCTTTACTTTACAGTTATACAAAAAATAGAATTATTCAGGTTAAAACAAAGAAAAACCAAACTATTAAAGTTTCTCTTGTTGAGTTGCCACCACCAAAAAAAGTAGTTAAAGTTAAGAAACATAAAAAGAGTATAAAAAAAATAGCAGTTAAAAAAATAACACCTAAAGTCTCAATTCCGAAAAAATCTCCGCCTCCAACTCCAACAAAAAGTAAAACTCCATCTTTAAATTCTTTATTTGCAAAAGTTGATACTTCTAAATTTAAAGATATTGAGGGAGCCGATGAGGTTCAAAAACCATTAGTAACAAATGATGTGATTAGTCGTTTAAAAGGAAAAATTAATAATATTGAAATTCCAACAAAACAAATTGAAAAAGAGAAAGAAATCGAAAATAATTCAAGTGATTTAGAAAATATAACTTTACAAAGTAGTGAAGTTTTTAAGAAAAAATCTATTCGTTTGAGTTATAAAGAATTGGAAATTCAAAACATTGATTTAGATGAAGATGACAAAGGAATTTATGACAAATTTTATTCACAAGTCAAATCATTTTTATATAGTCATTGGTATCCTTCAGAAAATGTTGCTGGAAATAGTGCAATTGTTCGTATTATTTTAGATGAAAATTCAGTTCTTACATATTATAAAATCTTAGTTTTTGGAAAAAGTGAAGAATTTAATAACGAGTTAAAAACATATCTTGAAAGTTTGAAAGGAAAATTAGTTTCAGTCGATATTCAACAAGCAGTTTCTTTTGAAGTCAAATTTCGAGCAAAACAATAGTTGTAAATTTATAAGAAAAATAAAAGAAGGAGTTTTTATTTGTTAAGAAAATTAAGTAATTTATTAAAAAAAAATAGTTCTAAACAAAAAAATGAAAATCATTCAGAACAAAATTATCATTCCATAGAATTTGCTAATCCTCCAGAGGTAGTTTATAAAATTGATAATATTGAGAATATTACACCACAACCGTCAACAAATCAACCAATAATAAAAAAACGAAAAAGAAAAATACCTATATTTAAAATTTTTATTATTCTTAGCACAATTTTAATGCTTGGTTTATTTGGTTTTTTAGTTGATTTGTATTTAAATGTTAAAGATGATGTTCATAAAATTGTTGAACAAAAAATGGATGTTAGCTCTGAAATTTTTGATCGAAATGGTAGAAAAATTGCAAATATTGTAAGTAATGAATACAGATTATATGTTAAATTTAATGATATTCCAGCACGAGTTATTGAAACACTTTTAGCGACAGAAGATACTACATATTTTGAACATGGCGGAATTAATCCAGAAGCGATTGTTCGAGCTATTTTTAAAGATATTATAGCGATGAAAAAAGTTGAGGGAGCTTCTACAATTACTCAACAGTTTGTTAGAAACACAATTTTAACAAAAGAGAAAAGATTTATTAGAAAAATTAAAGAGATTTTTTTAGCAATTGAACTTCATGATGTTATGTCCAAAGATATAATTTTAGAAAGATATTTGAATAAAATATATTTTGGAAATGGATATTATGGTATTCGAACGGCTTCAAAAGGATATTTTCATAAAGAATTAAATCGATTAAGTTTAAAAGAAACCGCAATGTTAATTGGCTTAATTAAAGCTCCAAGTTTTTATAATCCAAATCGTCATAAAGATCATTGCATAGCAAGAGCTAATAGAGTTTTAAAAAGAATGTATGAAGATTTGGGTTGGATTAATGAAACAGAATATACTCAAGCAATAGAATATAAACCAAAAGTTTATAATACAGATAAAACTGAGAACAAAGCTCCTTATGTAACAGATTACATTTTAAAACAATTAAAATATATTAAGGATCTAAGAAAAGGTGGTTATCAAATATATACTACGATTAATTTAGATTTACAAAATATTGCTAAAAAAAGTCTAAAAAATGGTTATGATAAAGTTGTTAAAAGAATGAAAGATGTATATGATTATAACGATTCTCGAATTCAAGAGTTTAACGGAGCAATGCTTGTTTTAAATCCTCACACTGGAGAAGTTTTAGCAATGGTTGGTGGAG
>CAZGMV010000106.1:0-1975 GCA_964526875.1 Candidatus Woesearchaeota archaeon
TCTTTTTATGTTTGGTTTTTTAAAAAAGACTGTAAAATCTATAAAAGAAAAATTAGTGGGTAAAGATGAAGAAGAATTAAAGTTGGAATTGATTGAGTTAGGTTTTTCTTTTGATTTAGCTGAAAGATTAGTTAATGAATTAAAAGAAAAAAATTTGAAGATTAATGAACTATTAAAAGAATATATTGCTGATGAAAGTAAAAAGATTGAAGAATTGCTAAATCCAAATAAAAAACCTTATGTTATTGTTGTTTTAGGTCTAAATGGAAGTGGAAAGACTACTTTTATTCATAAATTGGCTTTTTTATTAAATAAAAAAGGGAAAAAGGTTTTAGTAGTTGCTTCTGACACTTTTAGAGCTGCGGCAATAGAACAATTAGAGGAGCTGGTTAATAGAGTAAATATTCCTTTATTTAAAGGGAACTATGGTCAAGATCCTGCAGCTGTTGCATTTGATGGTGTTGAGAAGGCAAAGAAGGAAGGTTTTGATTATGTAATTATTGATACTGCAGGTAGAATGCATTCTAATAAAAGATTATTAGAAGAATTAAAGAAAATAATTAGGGTCGCTAAAGCAGATTTGAATTTATTAGTAGTAGATGCTACTATAGGGCAAGATTTAGAAGAGCAATTAAAAGCATTTAGTGGATTGTTTGATGAAATTGTAGTTAATAAAGTTGATATTGATGAAAAAGGTAGTATTTTTTTCATTGCTAAGCAATTTGATAAGCCAATAATTTTTTTAGGGATGGGGCAAAATAAAGAAGATTTGAAAATTTATGAAAAAGAAGAGATTTTAAAGGAATTTGCTGTATAGTGGATAAAGTAAATTCAATAATAAAAGTAAAATTGTAAAAACATTTAAAAACACAAAAAACTTTAACATTTTTAATTCTTTTAAGATGTAGTAGGCAGCTCTTCCCCCATCTAAAAATAAGAAAGGTAATAAATTAGCTAGACCTATTCCTAAATTAAATAAGAATAGGTAATAAAAAAATTGGTAGAAATAATTGTTAAAGATGCATAAATTTTCTCTGTTTGCTAAGGAACAATCTTGCCAAACATTTATTCCCAACATTGCTTTATTGCTGATGTTTTGGATTTGAACTGCTTTTAAACCTTCACTAGTATTTAAAATTACAAAATCTCCTACTTTCTTTCCTTCTAAAACTTTTTTAATATCATAGACACTTGAAATGCTTTCGTTATTTATTGAATAGAGAATCCCTTGATTTAAAGAATTATTTACAAAACTTTTATAATAAACACCTTTATATTCTATGCTTGGCAGAAAATGATTACTTAGAAGTAAGAATAGAAAGGCTAAAGCCCCAAATAATATATTGAAAAAAGGACCTGCTGTTAAAATAGCCAGTTTTTCTTTTAATTTTTTCTTTTCTAATTTTTCCTCATCTATTTCAACGAAAGCCCCAGGGATTATTCCTAATAATACTAAACCACTTGATTTGACTTTTAAATTGAAAACTCTTGCAAACAAACCATGTCCAAATTCGTGAACAAAAATAATTAAAAAAAGAATTATTATTGTCCAAAATGGTATTGTTGATTCTCCAATTTTGGTAATACCTGGAATTACCAAACTAACTCCTGGGATATTGGTTTCTTTACTAAGTAACTTAAAGGTGTGGATTGTTAAATAATACATCATGTAAACAAAAGCTATTAAAGAAATGAAAAACATTTTGTAGATAAGAATGTTTGTTAGCGTTTTATTCTTTTTAAGGATATTTGCAATTTTATCCATTAATTTTAATCCAAATTTGGTCCTCCACATAAAGAAAACTCCTTCTCTTTTAACGTTATTTTTATTTTTAAACATTATTAAAGCTAGAATAAGTAGTAAAAAAAATGTTAAAATATTTAAGTAGTTCATTATAGAACACAACAGCAAAATTTATTAAATTTATAAATTTTTTTATTGCTTTTTTTTATGCCTGCAGATTGGACTAAATTT
>CAZGMV010000107.1:0-1941 GCA_964526875.1 Candidatus Woesearchaeota archaeon
AATAAATTATTCTACTTAGTTTATGCAGTCTTAGGTATTTTAATTTTGTATATTATTTATTTAATTACTTCAAAATTTACAAGAAAAAAAGCAACTAAACAAAAATAGGCTTTTTTAGAATTTTTAAATCTTTTCTTTTTATTCATTAAATGCTTAAATTTGAAGAATTATTAAAATTAAAAGAATATCAAAAAATAAGAGAAAAAGTTTTCAAAACAATAAAAAAATATAACTTAATTGACAAAAACGATAGAATTTTAGTTGCATTAAGTGGAGGAAAAGATTCTAGTGTTTTAACTTTATTATTAAAAGATTATATTGAAAACAAACTAAAAAAAGAATTAAAAGATAATCTATTAGCATTATATGTGGATGTAGGGATAAAAGAACATAAAAAACAAATAGAAAGAGCTAAAAAACTTTGTGAATTTTATAAGATTCCTTTTAAAATCATTAAAGCTGATTTAAAAATAGATGAATTAAGTGAAAAAGAAAAAAATTTAAATGCTTGTAGAATTTGTGGTATTGAAAAAAGACATTTTTTCTTAAAAGTTGCGATTGAAGAAGGTTTTAATACAATAGCTACAGGACATAATCTAAATGACGAAGCAGAAACTTTCTTAATGAATATTCTCCAAAATAATTACAAAGCTGCTAAAGAAAATTTCATAATAAAAAAAGTTCAAGGATTACCAAAAAAAATAAAACCTTTGTATTTTGTTAATGGAAAAAATATTAGAGAACTAGCTTTAAAAATAGGGTTATTTAAGGAAATAAAAAAAGAATGTCCTTACTCTAAAGAATCATTCAGGAATTTTGTTAGAAACTTTTTAGAAGAAGCTGAAAAATTAGATAAAAGCATTCTAAATAAAATAATTAATTTCCAAATAAACTTTTTAAATGAAATAAATGAATTAAAAAAACAAAAAGTTCAAAAAGAAAAGGAAACAAGATTGAAGGTTTGTAAGATTTGTGGTCTGCCTTCTACAAAAGAAATTTGCAAATTTTGCGAGTTAGTTAGCAGATTTAAAGATTTTTAATAGAAAAAAGAATAATTTATAAGCTTGATTTTAAAAAATTTAATAGAGATTTTAGATCCTAAAAACTTTCTATTCTGTAAAACGAATAAAAATTTATAAAGAACAAGAAAATATTTATAGAAAGTGATAAAAATAGATAAAAGTAATAAAATATATGAAATAATAAGGATAACATCTGGATTATTCCTAATTACATTATCAGGCTTTCTGTTGGGAGTTTATGTTTATGATAAAAATAATATTTGGAAAAACAGGGCAAGAAATGCTGTTTTAACCTACGAAATTAATAGAGGAGCAATAAACAAATATAAACAATTTGTAAAAGAGAAAGAGGATTTATATGCTAATAAAGTACCAAATAAAGAAGTGATTAAAGAAATTTACCCTAATGTTAAAGACTTAAAATTTGAAATTGATTTTGTTCATAAACCTAAAGTTGATGAAGTAAAAATTGTTGGAATTAATCCTTATACTAAAGAGACTTTAGTAATGGAAAATGTTAAATTTTATCCTAACCAAAAAGTCCAAGAAGAAATGTATTTTAAGTTATATGATTTAGGAAAATGTGATAATTCAAATGCAGAGAATAAAGTTTGTTTTAATGGAAATTGTTATTGTTCAAAACCAGAATATTACTTTTACAAAAATAATGGAAAAAATACTGTATTAAAAAAGATTGATAAGGATATTTTTGAAAGAGTAAAAGGAACTTTCTAAGTAAGCCAACCCTAGCACTATTTTAGGGTGTTCCTTTGGAACACTTTAAGTAGAACCTTCAGTAGGAGAGCTTTGCTCCCTTACCAACCACTGCAACTGACGTGTCAGTTAACACACAAGCTAACTCGCTTGACCCAGTAGGGGCTTACGCCCCTTACCACCACAAACGGACTCGTTTGATCCG
>CAZGMV010000108.1:0-1923 GCA_964526875.1 Candidatus Woesearchaeota archaeon
ATTTAGATTATTTAGATTTAATAAATTCTAATAGATTAACCAGAGAAGAATGTTTAAAAATTTTTAACGATAAAGATTATGTAATAGATCATTATTTTATTAAAGCTTTTTGGTTAAAAGAAAAATTAAACTTTTCCTACTCAAAAAAAGAATTTGACAAAAGAAATGAAAAAATAATTGAATTTATTAGAGGTGTTATTGATGAAATTTTTTAGCTTATATTAAAAGATAAATTATAATTAAAAATACTAGTAAAACACTTACTCCTATTATACCGTAAATTACATAATTTTTCCAGTTTATTGTTTCTATTACTATAGGAACTTCGATTTCTTTTTTCATATTTCCCTTTTCACAAGTTATTTTTATTATATCACTTACTTCCTCTTCTCCTGCTTTTTCAATCATTATTGTTTTACTGTTTTGATCTTCTAAAACAAAATCTTTAGGATTTACTAAGACATTTCCAAATTCACTTACAACATTTATTTTAGTATTTGGCTCACTTTCAATTTTTAAAAAGGTTTTATCTTTTTTTGAATAAATGATTTCTTTATCAACTGTACATTTGATGTTATTATTGTTCATTACTTCCTCTTTGTTGGATAACTTTTTTTGATCTACTTCATTATTTTTCTCTTTTTTTTCATTTTCTTTTTGAGTATTTATCTCTTTTTTAATAACATTTACATCTATTTTATTATTGTACATAATTGTTTTGACACCATCAACTCTTATAATTATTTCTCCACTTTCTTCTAATTTTACTGGAATTGTTATAGTTTTTTGTTCTTTTTCTTTTAAATTAAATTCTTTTATTTGTGTTTTTCCATTGTAATTTAATATTATTTTACCATTCAAATCATTATTGTCTAAGTTTCTTAATTCTATTTTAATATATTTTGTCTCTCCTTCTTTTCCTAGCAAATAAGGAGTGTCTATTTTTATTAATACTGTATCTTTATTATCAACATAAACTCTTTTTATTTTCCATATTATATTTTTATCATCATCATCCTTAGCATAAATTATTAAGTTATATTCTCCTTCCTCTACTTCTCCAACGTCCAAATAAAAATCGAACACCTTTTCTTCTAATTCATCTTCTTCAAAATTTTCAGTTTTACATCTTTTTAAGTTATTAAATAACACACAAGTTTTTACATCTACTTTATCTTCACTACCAAAATCTACTTTTGTTTTTGTTTTCACATGAATTTTTGAGTAAGAATTAATAGTGTTGTTATATTCTAAAACATCCAACTTAATATCAAAACTATCATCTGTTTGTAGTTTATAACTATCATAATCTTTAATTTCATAACTATCATCCTTTATTTCTTTATAATCTATTAAATTTGTTAATGAGCTGTCATTGTAAAAATAAATTTTTATTTTATAATCAACTTCTATTTTACCATCGCTTAAATCATATAATAAATCTTCTAATAACTTTATTTTATCTTCATCATTTAGATTTTCAAAAATATTTATATCGAAATCGCCTACATTACCAACATTCTCATATTTTTTTTCTATTGTCAAATCTTCCAAATTTATTTTTATTTCAACTTTCGAGTTTTTATTAGATAATTCAAATTCATCTGTTTCAAAACTTAATGTTTCATAATCGTCAAACTCAAATTTTATATCGTCTATGTTATAAACCAATACAGGTATTATTCTCTCAAATATTGTTTTGCCATTATCATCTAACTTTACAACCACTTTAACTTCTTTATAAAGTCCATCAAAGTCAAGACTAACTGTTTTATCTATTTCTTTATTAAAAGAATAATCTTTTTCTTCACTATTGTCTAGATAAATATAAACTTTTTTATCCAATTCATCATTAAATTTAAATTTAATTTTTAAATCACTATCTTCATCTTCTTCTATTATAGGATCTTCTAATTTTATGTA
>CAZGMV010000109.1:0-1885 GCA_964526875.1 Candidatus Woesearchaeota archaeon
GAAGAAATGTTTGGTAAAGAGCCGATAGAAGAAGTTATAGTGTATGAGGAAGATGTAAAAATATAATGCGGGAAAAAATATGGGATTTATGAATGCTACTTTTTATGGATATGCTAAACAATTTATAGTTGGAAATAGATGTTTTAATAATGTTTTTGTGGAACTTAATTTAAAAGATGGGGTTTTTAATCTCTATCTCCCCGAGAATAAGGTTACTATAGTTTCTCAGCAGAAAAATCTGGAGAAATTGAATATTCAGCTTATAAATATAGAAATAATTACTCCATTTTTAAAGTTAACTGCTGAAAATATTACGGATGTATTTATAGAAAACATGACTTTATTACCTGGTTGGCATATAGGAAGTTCTTTTTTAACTAATGCTTTAAATTTAATACCAGCTTTTTCTAAGAAGAAAACACTTTATGGATACTATAAAATATCTTTAATTCCAAGAAAATCCTTTTTAGGATTTGTGGTAGAAAATTTAATACCTGAGAAGGAAAAATGTGTGCAGGAAATAGTTTTTAAAAATTTTTATCTTGGAATAGAACCACCTGTAGCTTTTTCTGAATTATACCAAAAATATGGAATAGTTTTAAAAGAAGCGAATGAAGCTGGTTTATTTTCTATTTCCTTTACAAAACAGGTAAAAAATTTAGAAGACTATTGCAATGCTTTTCGGCTGGCACTTTCTTATGTGCAGGGAAGAGAAGTGGATAGGCTTTTGGTGCTTGATAATAAGAATCTTTATGTTTATTTTGAAAATTCTTTGGGAAGAGGGCTATTTAAATTAATACCTACCCAAATTATAGAAAATGTGAATTGGTTTCAGGAATATTTACTTAAGTTTATTGATTATTGGAATAGTGTTAATAATTACGAAAAAAACATTTTTAGGAGAATAATTACCAATCTTATTTATTCAAAAACAAAAGATGTAGAAATAGAAAGTAAGTTTGCACATTTATTTACTGTATTTGAAATTATTTGTAATGGTAAAATAGAAAAAAACAAGTTAAGGGATAAAATGAATTTGCCATTATATGATGCAAAGTTTATAGTTTCTTTAAGAAACTGTATTTTTCATGGATATTCTTTTGAAGAAGCCATAGATTTTGCCTTTCAAGAAAGTGAGAAAGAAGCAGATAGAGAAAATTCTATTTTTCTCAAATTAAAAGAAATAATAAAAAGTAAAGAAATTTTAGGTTGCCTAAAAATTTATTATGCTTTAATAAAATTATTAGATGTATATGTATTAAATCAGATAGGCTATACTGGTAAGTGGTATAATCCTCTCAATGAATTTTCTGAAGAATACATAAAAGAGATACTGTTAGAAGATGAAGAATTATTAAAAGAACTTAAAAATAGGTAAACCGAAATGCTTGAACCTGATGTTGGAAAAGCTATAGAGCTTCATGAGAAAACAATGGAAATTACAGAAGGAGAAAGAAAAAACTTGCTAAAAGGGAAGGAAGGACTCCATTTACTTGATAGTGCTATTCAAGTGGTTTTTCAGAGCTTTGGAAGTATAGAATGTTATCCTGAACCAATAGATAAAGCCGCAAGGTTGCTTGTGGGTATTATAAAAAATCATCCTTTTATTGATGGAAATAAGAGAACCGCATTTGTTCTTTTTAAGGAACTTTTGAGAGAGTATGGACTAACTGTTAGGGGATATAAAATTGAAGAAGTTGTAGAGTTTTTAGAGAAAATAGCTGCTTCCCAAGAAAGAATAGAGATTTTGTGTAATGAAACAAAGAAGTTTTTTAGTAAATGGTTAATAAGATTAGTAAATTAGCGTGAGAAAGAGAAAGATGCAGAAATACTAACGAGACCCTTGCAAGACTGGAAGACAGTAATATTTTTTATTGAAAATTTT
>CAZGMV010000110.1:0-1883 GCA_964526875.1 Candidatus Woesearchaeota archaeon
ATACTATAAAGTCTTATGTTATGTTTATTAATTATTTTCTAGATTTTTTAGAGAAAAAAAATAAAGATTTGGAAGAAATAGATAAAAAGTTATTAAAAGAATTTTTGTTAAGAATTTACAAACAAAAAAAATATAAACAAAAGAGTGTTTATAATTTAATTCTTGCTTTAAAGAGTTTTTTGAGATTTTTAGAAAAGGATGAATTGGCAAAAACCTTAAAACTTCCAAAAATTCCAAAAACTCTTCCCAAAGCTTTAAGTAAAGAAGAAATAAAAAAGTTGTTAAATAATTGTAAAAATGAAAAAGAAAAATTAATTCTTTTACTTTTGTACTCAACAGGGTTAAGAGTAAGTGAGCTAGCTAATTTAAAACTGGAAGATGTTGATTTAAAAGAAAAATTTTTAATTGTTAGAGGAGGTAAAGGGAAAAAGGATAGAATTGTTCCTTTAAATGATAAGATTGTGGAATTAATTAATAGCTATTTGAGTAGTAGGAAAAAAAATAGTGAATATTTAATAAGTAACAAGTTTGGAAATAAAATTTCAACAGTTTATTTGGAAAAAGTAATTAGGGAAATTGGAAAAAGAATTGGAATAAAAGTTACTTGTCATATGTTAAGACATTCTTTCGCTACGCATATGTTAGAAAATGGGGCGGATATAAGAGTTATACAGGAAATTCTCGGTCATGAAAGACTTTCTACTACACAAATATACACTAAAATAACTACTAAGTATTTAAGAGAAGTATATAGTAAATTTAATCCTTTAACTTCTTTGTAAAAAATATCATTCTTTTATTTTTATGAATGCTTTTAATTTTTTAATAAATTCCTCTTGATTTAGAACTTCAGGATGATAAAAAAATAGCATTAAATTGTCGCTTTTAAAATAAATTATATATTTTTTAGAATTAACCTCCATCTCCTCAATTTCAATATCTTCTTTATTAAAATTAAGTTCATTTTTTTTAATACTTTCTGACTCTATTAAATAATTAGTTAGAAAATAATATTTTTTATCATTAGAATAGACAACATCTATTAATGCTTTATCTAATTTCTTTAGTTTAATCCCATTAACCAATGCTAAAATTTGTGCACCAGCACATATTCCTATTTTTTTTGTTTTTATGTATTTAATAACACTAAAACTATCCAAATACTTAAAATAATCAAAATCTTTTAGAGCAGTTCCTGTAATAACAATTAGATCTGCATTATTTAAGTTATTCTTACCAAAATCTTTTAGTTCCTTGTAATTAATAATCTTCATTTCATAATTTTTACCCTTTAAACTATTTTTAACTAATTCAACTACTGGATTTAAGTACTCTAGTTCATTTAATTTTTCTTTACAAGTAGAAATAAATAAAACTTTAAATTCAGAACTGCAGCCTTTCATCATTTTATCAGTGACGAGAGGTCTCATCATTATTTTTTGTTAAAGTATATTAACCCCCAATTCATGTAATAAAAACTTATAAAGTAAAATAATAAAGCTAATTAAAAATAGGAACATTAATATCTTGTACTTTTCGTAATGCAAAAAATAATTTAATCTTTCTTTATGTTCTACAACATTTAATAACTCGTCGGCAAAGTAAATTGATAAAAAAGTTCCTAAAAATGAAAGAATAATTATTAACCAATATGGGAAAGGATGTGTCAAAATAAAATAAAAGAGTTTCAGAAGTAATGTACGGCTATAAATTTCACTTTTAAATGTTAAGACATAAATATTCAAAGAAATTGCAAAAATCCAAACTAAAGTTTCAGAAAAAATCATTTTTACTTTTAAAAGCAATCTAACAGGAAAATCAAACAAAAAACCTGCATCTGCTATTGGAGTACAAAGAACAAAAAAACTCCAAGTTAATAGAGC
>CAZGMV010000111.1:0-1882 GCA_964526875.1 Candidatus Woesearchaeota archaeon
TTTCATATGTCTTTTTAAAAATTCTTTTACTAAGCTAACTGCTTTTTTAGCCCTTCTCCATCTTGGAGCTTTTTTTATTGCTTGGGTAACTCTAATATTATAAACTCTTTCAATTAAATTAATCATAAAGGAGAAGTTATAAAAAACTTTATAAAACTTTTCAAAAAGGTGTTTTGCTGAGTCCTAAATGGGCTCTGGCGAGGTGAAAAAAATGGTTAAAATTAATGTTGCTGATCCAAAAACAGGAAGAACTTATAAATTTGAAAAAGATTTAGATGCTTTTATTGGGAAGAAAATAGGAGATGAGATTAATGGGGTTTTAATTGATGATAATCTTACTGGTTATGTTCTTAAAATCACTGGTGGAAGCGATAATGCTGGTTTCCCAATGAATCCAAGCGTTCATGGAACTGGAAGAAAACAAATTCTAATGAAAGAAGGTGTTGGTTATAGGCCAAGACATAAAGAAAGGTATCATTCAATCAAAAGAAAGAAAACTGTTCATGGAAACACGATTGATGATTTAATTGTTCAAATTAATTGTGTTGTTGTTAAAGAAGGGGATAAGAAATTAGAAGATTTGTTTAAAAAAGAAGAAGCTCAAGAAGGGGGTGAGGGACAATGAGTGAAAGAAATGATAATCTATTAGTTCCTTTAGAAGTCTATTTAAAACATGGTGTTTATTTAGGAACAAAAAATAGAAATAAATACATTATGAAATTTGTTCATAAAGTTAGAAAAGATGGTTTGGTTATTTTTGATATCAAAAAAACAGATGAAAGAATTAGGGATGTTGCAAAGTTATTGGCTAAATATGAACCAGAAGATATAATTGTTGTTGGAAGAAGAGAATACTCTTGGAAACCTATAATGAAATTTAGCGAAATTACTGGTATTAAGGCTTTTCCTAAGAGATATCCTCCAGGAATTTTAACAAATCCTCAACTTCCAAATTTTGTAAGAGCAAAATTAGTTTTATTAGTAGATCCTTTGATTGATAAAAACGCTCTAAAAGATGCTTTTGATACTGGTCTAACAATTGTGGCTTTGATTGATTCAAATAACACAACAAATAAAATTGATTTAGCAATTCCTTGTAATAACAAAGGTAAAAAAAGTTTGGCATTAATCTTTTATTTATTAGCAAGAGAATACTTGAAAGAAAAAGGAGTTATTAAAGAAGATAAAGAATTTAATTACAAAGTTGAAGATTTTGTTTATGAAATTTAATTTTTTGTTTCACTTTTGTTTTGAGAATAGAATAAATTTTTATAAAAGACATGTCATTTAATTTGTGGTGGTACTTATGAGAGAATATGTTTTAAAAGTTGGAAAATATGCTGTTATGATTTATGAGAAACAAAAAGGTGGTTTATTTCCTTGTTGAAGAAGTAGATTTTAGAGAGAATAATTCTTTTTATAAGAGAGTTATTATAAAGACAGAAAGCAGTTCTAAAGTACTTTCTGTTAAAAAGTTAAAAGGGTCTGGTTCTAAAGTTTATACTTGTAATGGTTATGTGGTTATTGAAAATAACAATAAAAACAATCTTCTTTCTTTGTACGATTTAGATAAAGTAAAGACTGTTTATTTAAAATAAACTCAATCCTTTTATTTTTCTTTTAATATTTTAACCCAAATTTCTCTAGTTCTTGGACCGTCAAATTCTAGAAAGAAAACTTTTTGCCATTTTCCTAGTTCTAACTTATTATTTTTAATGAAAACAAATAGTTGGTTTCCAATTAAAGAACTTTTTATATGAGCATCACTATTTCCTTCTAAGTGTAGATAACTGTCATCTTCAGGAATTAAATTATTTAGTTTATTATTTAAATCAACTAAAACACTTTCATCAAAACCCTCATTAATTAATAAAGCTGCTGT
>CAZGMV010000112.1:0-1824 GCA_964526875.1 Candidatus Woesearchaeota archaeon
TAAGTATATTTTAAAAAATAAGAAAAAGTAATTCTTTATTCAATTTTAGGAGCAATAATAAAACTGATTTTGTTTTTATCTAAGTTGTTATATTCTATTTTTAAAGGATAAGAATTTGCAAATTGTATTATTACTGTAGGAGATATCTTGTACGTTTTAATTATTTTTTTCAAATAATCATTGCTATATAATGCTTTGGAATTCTCTTTTACTTCAAATTTAATAATCGCCTCATTTAGTTTGTCAAATTCAACACTTGCTTCTTCTAAATCTTCTTCTGCTTTAATAATGAATTTTTCTTCATCTACGATAAATGCTGAAGTTTCTGAAACTGTTTCTACAGTTTCAACTGCTTCTTTAAATACTTTACTATCAATTTCAATTAATGTTGTAAAGTCTTCTAAACTAGCTTCTGGAATTTCACTAACTTCTTCACTAATTAGAGGTATAGCAAAACTTCTTTTAAATGTTCCTTTTAAAATTACTTTTAGTCTATGTTTTTCTTCGTCTAATTCTAAAGTAATAACATCTGTTTTTTTAGCTTTTTTTAGAGCATTTTTTAATTCTTCTATTTTTACAATGAATTCTCCTTTTCCTTCTGCTTCTAAAAAAGAATCTTTACTAAATTCTAAATCAATTAAACAAACGTTTGCAGCATCTATAGCTCTTAATTTTAAAGTTTTTCCATCAAAAACAAATTTACCTTCATTAATTAAAGAATCTAATATGTTTATTATTTCTTTAAACACATTTGCTTCATCGAATGTAATTTTCATCATAGTTAAGTTAATAAAACAATATTTATAAAGTTATTTTTATTTTTGTTAAAAATTAAAAGGTGTTATTATGGCTTGGGAAACTTTAAAAGAAATTACTATTGAGACTGGCAAGAATAATTTTATTGAAGTTAGTATTAAGAAAGCTCCAGATGGTAATGAAATGTTTGGTATAAGTAAAGGATGGTTTAATTCTAAAGGGGAAAAGATTTACAAAGGAAATATTATCTTTTCAAAAGAAAAAAAGGAAGAAATTATTGAAGCTTTGAATTCTTTAGATATTAAATAACTTCAAACTTTATTTTTTATATTTCTAAGATCTTTACAAAACCTATTTTTGGTTCATATATTTCTCCTTCTTCAATTAATTCTTTTAAAACTTCTTCGGTTCTTTCTTTTCCTAACTTTGAAATAGAAATTATTTCTTCAACAGGCACTAAATCTACTCCATAATTCTTAATTAAGTTTAAAACATAACTTTTTTCATCTTTTATTTCTTCTTTTTTATCATTTTTTTCATTAATTTTGTTTTCTTTTTCTAACTCTTCTAAATCTTCAACCTCTATTTTTTCAATTTCTAGATCTTCTTCAATATCAAGATCATTTAAAACATTTTCAATTTCTATTTCTTCAATGTTTTTTTCTTGTTCACTCTTTATTTCACTTTCTTTATATTTCAAATCTTCTTTCTTATTTTCTTCAATTTTTTCTTTATAATTATTTAACTTAAAACTTTTGATTTTCCAAAATAGAAACTCTTTTTCATTTAATTTTTTAATTTTTCTAACATTAACTTTTTTTCTTTCATTGAATTCATTTATATAACCAATAATTAAAACATTATCCCCTATCTTCAAATCTAATTTTTCTCCATTTTTAAAAAACCTTACATAAAAGACATTTGAATTATCGTCAATTCTTAAATCTATATATTTCTCGTAATCTGCTAAATCTAAAATATTTCCTATAATGATGACATTTTGGTTATTTTCCAAATTTTCAATTTCTTTTCCTAAAATCAACATTATGTTTTAATTTAATACAACTA
>CAZGMV010000113.1:0-1775 GCA_964526875.1 Candidatus Woesearchaeota archaeon
AAATAAAGATTATTAATAACTTAGAGATAATAAACAAAAAATTAAAAGAATTATATTCGTGGATGTTAATGGAAGAAAACAATAAACCAGTTATAATAGAAGAAAGTGCTAATAAAATAATTAATAAACATGAAGAGGAGTCTATTAAATTTTTAAATAAACCTATCAAAGAAAAATTAAATGTTAATAATACTCACATCTATAACACTAACATCTCCAAACAAAATAACTTAGACTCTACAAATTTGGATGAAGAAAAAATTCTTAAAAAATTAGAAGAAGAGTTGAAAAACTTAGAAAAAGAATTACAAATAGCTACTATGTAATTTAGTTTTTTTGTTTTTCTTTTTTTTCATCCTCTTTTTTCTTTAATTGTTCTTTTTTTGAACTTTTCAAACAAAAATAAGATGATAAAGAAGATAACAAAATACTAATTAGAACTACCAAAAACACTATATTAGGGATTAAAGCACTGTCTTTTAATTGTAATTGTGATAGATAAATTGCCAAAACAGCAGCAGCTAGTCCTTTAGGAGTAAAAAAAGAAATAAACAGTTTTGTATTTTTATCAAGTTCTTTGAATAATACTAAAATTGAAACATATCTTGCTATAATTATTAAAATAGTGAATAGTAAAGCTATCATTAATTCTTTTAAACTAAAGGGTATTAATAAACCTATTAAAAAGAAAAAAAATACTTTTACTAAAAAACTAAACTGTTCGTTAATGAAATAAATGTCGTAGTTAACAACTTTTTTCTTTATGTCTAAATTAAAAGCTTCTTTAAAAGGGTTAACGTTTCCTAATACTAGCCCAAAAATAAAAGCAGCAATAGCTGAAGATCCTCCAACTATTTGAACAAAAGAATACAAGTAAAAAATGATTGCTAAGGTTAATAGATATCTATATTTTCTAGCTTCTTCAATGTACAAGATTTTATTTAATAAGGTTAACCACATCAGTCCAAATACTAAGCCAATAACAATTGCTACAGACAAATTAGATATTAAATTTTTAATTAAATCACTTAATTTACTAGTTTCTGTTGTAAAGTACAAAGCTAAACTGATTGTTACTACTATTGTTATCGCATCTGTGAAAGTTGACTCTAAAGAAAGAATATTTTTCAATTTTTCATCAATATTTATCTTTTTTAATAAAGGAATAACAACTATTCCCGAAGTTCCTCCTAAAATAGATGAAATTAATAATACTGTTTTTAAGTCTAAAACTAAGATGTTAAATAAACTTAATAAATAAAAGAAAAATGTTGTAAATAATAAAGTTAATATAAAATTCAAAAAACTTAATTTTGCACTTTTAGGAGTATTGGCTATTACTTCTTTTATATTCAAATTTAAACCACCTTCAAAAAGAATTATCATTAAAGCAATTGCCGAAAATACTGAAATAAAAGTGCTTTTCAAAGATGTTTGAATTAAATGAGTTATTGGACCAAAAATTAAACCTGTTAACATTAAAAAAATAACGTCAGGAACGTCGTATCTTCTAAAGATTGCTTCACTTATTACTCCTATTATTATTAAACTACCTATAAATGTTAAAAGAGATTCTACATTCATTAATTTTAAAAGATTAAAAATGTTTATAATTCTTTCATACTTTAAAGTTATAGAAATTTAGCTTGAATAGAATAAAAAACTTAAATTTTTTAAATATTTAAAAAATATAAATCCTAATAATTTTTTGGTGGGATTAATGTGTGGTATCATTGGTTATATTGGAGACGGAAAAGCATCAAAAATATTGTTAA
>CAZGMV010000114.1:0-1765 GCA_964526875.1 Candidatus Woesearchaeota archaeon
TTTCCTTTTCTATTTCTAAGTAATTATACATTCATTTAGATTTATTTAAGCTTTATAAAACTTAACTCATTTTTTCTATCTCACTTAAAAAATTATCTTGAAATATTATTTTGCACATCTCAATTGAAGCATTTTTTTTACTCTCTTTTTTATTCTTCATTGCTTGACCGATAACAATAATATCATCTCTACCAGTAACAGATAAAACACAAGTTGCTTGAAAATTATCATTTATAGATTTATATGTAAAAATAACTGGCTCTATAGCTATTTTTTGAGTAAACATATTTAATGAACTTACAGGATTATTAATCCAATCATCATTTTCTAAAGATTTTATTTTTTTATTTACTTGAAAATCCAAAAAAGATAAACCTTTACTATCTTTTATTTTCTCAATTAAATTAGCATAAGCTAATTGTTCTGATGACTTCTTACTAGAACCTTTACATACATCTGATTTAAATACCTCTAATAAAATATTCCATTGCAATTGAATAGACCACTCTAAATTATGAGACTGCCCCTCATTCTCCAATAATATAACTTCTGGCAAAGACCATTCATTCTTTTGGCAAAGCTCTATAACTTCCCCTTTAAAATTTCTATTATTTTCACTAATCAATATATCCTCCTGAATGATAATATCTTTTTTTACTCTCTCTACATTAGCAATTTTATAAAATAAATTTAAACTTGCCTCTTTTTCTGCATTCTTTTTAGTGGTTGCTGAACCTAAAGATGTAAAAAAAATATCATCATTAGAAACAATTGTTACTATTGAATCAAAAACAGGACTACAACTTTCTTGATTTAATTTAGTTTTATATCTTACTTTACCCCAATTACAAACTTTATCTACCAACTCACAAATATGTAATACTTCTATAATATGCTCTTCTAACCATTCCATTACAGCTTTTTTAATATTATCCCAGTTATTATCTAAATTATTAATAAAAATAATATAAGTCAAATCAATAGTTGATAATAAATTATTTTCAATACGATAAATAATATTTTCTTCTCGTTCTTTAACAAAAACTATTCTATTTTTATATAAATGCTTCATCAATAAAGTAAATTGTTTTGAATCTAAATCTTCTACATTACTCTTTTCAACTCTTTTAATAGCAATATTTTTATATTGTTCTGACCTATTATCTTGCATCTCATCAAAAGTTGAATTTAAATGATATGCTATTTCACTTAACTCTTCTAAAGAATATGGAGATTTTTTATTCTCAAGCCACGATATTAAAATACGATGATTAACTAAATCTGCATATCTTCTAATAGGAGATGTCCAATGAGCATAAGCTTTTAAATTTAATCCAAAATGTCCTTTAAGAACTGACTCATATCTAGCTCTAGCTAATAAATGTCCTATATTCTTATTTATTTGAGTAAAATGTGAAATTAAATCAGGGTCTTTAAGAACTGATAAAAGATGATTTCTAAATACTTCTTTTATATCAGTTCCATCTTGAACCTCATGATTTCTAAATAATAAATTTACACCTGAATTATAAAGGTATTCAGTTATATGCTGATTAATCAAAATCATAAACTCTTGAACAATAATATAAGCTTTATAAAATCCTTTATTTCTAGGTTCTTCTATTAAACCATCTTCTGTTGTTATAAATTTATTTTTATCATCATAAATAGCTAATGCACCAGTTAATATTCTTTTTTTTAATAATAATTCAGCAAAATGAAAATATAATGAAAGATTATCATACATATCATCATTAGAATTATT
>CAZGMV010000115.1:0-1740 GCA_964526875.1 Candidatus Woesearchaeota archaeon
GTTCAAAAACATGGCTAATGAAAATTTAGATAATATTTACCAAGAAATCAAGCTAAAAATAAAAGACAACAAAGTAATTTTTGGGGCTGATAGAACAATTAAGTTATTAAAAAACGGGGAAATTGAAAAAATTATTGTTGCAAGCAATTGCCCTAACGAATTTAAAGAAAGAATTAATTATTACAAAAAAATTAATGAGAATTTGGAAGTTTTTGAAAGCGATTTAGATAGGGAAGAGTTAGGAAAAGTTTTGGGAGTACCTTTTTTAGTTGCTGTTGTCGGAGTAAAAAAATAAAGAAAAATGTTTAAGTTAGACGATAAGAAATTCAGATTGATCAATTCTTTTTTTTCTTTAACTAACTCTTTGCCACTAAATGTTTTTGAATTTGAGGATTATTTAATTTTTTTATTGGAAGAAGGTGGTTTTAAAAAGATTAAGAAGAATTACTTATTTATTAGAACTTTAGAAAAGAAATTAAAGAAAAAGATCGTTATTAAGGAATTTAGTAATAATAAAGAGAAGTTGATTTTAAATGTCTTTAAGCCACATAAAGCCGTATTCTTAAACAAAGAAGAAAAAAATAATAGAATTTTTATCCAAGTTGGGATGCTAAAGAGAGAAAAAGAAAGTTTTTTAAAAAACCATAAAAACCTAAAAATTGTTAAATTTATCCTTTCAAATTTGTTTAATAAAGAAGTTAAAATTTTAATTAAGAATTTAGATAAAAATGGAAAATAGAAAAATTAAAGAAATAGAAGACCTAAAAAAAAGAAAGTTTTTTAGAAGATTGAATCAAATAGAACTACCTTTTTTTGGAAAAATTTTTGGTTTGTTTTTATTTTTAGAAAAAGTTGAATTGGAAAAGAAAGAAATTTATTTAATACTAAAACTACCTAAAGGCTTTAATAGTTTCTTAAAAGATTTGTTAGTTTTTGAAATAAAAGAAGAATTAAAGATGTTCTTTAAAAAGATAAATATCAAAGTTGTTTACTTCTCTGATTTAAATGAGCTTTACATCTCTGTTCAACAACATTTTTTAGCTCATTATACAAAGAATCAAATTGTTTAAATAAAAACTCAAACTCCTCAAAATTATATTTGTGTAGATTGTAGTAAAGATTGTATAAAGCTTCATAAAGCAAATAAATCCTTTTTTCTATTTTTCCAGTTTCGCTATAAAATTTTAAGGCTTTTAATATTTCCTCTGGCGTTAGATATTTACCTTCACTCATAAAATAAGCTTGTAGTAAGTAATACAAAGACCAAAACATTTTTGAGATAACAGTTTTTCCTAATTTTTCACTTTCTTCTTTTAATTTAATTGAATTCAAAAAAGAGTGATAAATAGCCTCTCTAGAAGGTTTTATTTTTCCCTTTTCAATTAATTTCCTTAAACTTTCAAGTATTCCTAAGTCAAATAAGATTTCTCCTTCTTCTATTAATCTTATATACAATTGATTTCCTTCATAAAGATTGTCTATCAAAAAATCTAAAGAAAGAACATTAGCGTTTTTAAATTTAGACTTTATTATGTTGTTAAATTCTAAGTTATCTTCATCTACTAAAAAAAATAAACCATTATTAAACAACAAAACACTCTTAACTAGTTTAGGATTGTTTTTTAGAAATTGTAAGACATCTTTTTTTAAAAAAATTATTTTATCCTCCACATTAAACAAATACCAAATTCTTTATAACTTATTATAATCCTTGGAAAGTAATAATGGTTTAAAGTAAAC
>CAZGMV010000116.1:0-1654 GCA_964526875.1 Candidatus Woesearchaeota archaeon
TAGTTAATGAATTTAAAGAAAAAGCATTTAGAATTATAGATATTGATGGCTATAGATTAGAATTTGGAAATGAAAATGAAATAGAAGGGTTTTTATTAATTCGTCAATCTAATACAGAAAACAAAGTTTCCATAAGGTTTGAACACAAAGATAAAGAGTTTTTTGAAAAAATAAAGGAGAAAGTTGAAGAGAAACTAAAAAATTTGAATTAGGAAATTATTCATCCATTTTTTCTGCTTTATTCTTAGATAGTAAAATTTTAGCCGTGCTTTCTGGTAAATTAACTAATTCTTCTGGTTCAAAAGGACCATAAATCTTAAAATCGCTGCCAATAAATTGGGGAACATAACTTGTAATAGATACTAAAACTTTCTTTTCACCTTTTTCTTTTTTTTCCTCTAAACCATAATTTATCTCTTTTCCATTTAATATACTCTTTAAAACATTTATCTTATACTCTTTAACTTCTTTAATTAATTTATTTAATAAAAACTGCTCTTCTTTTGTTAAACCCTTTATTTTATTGTTTAATTCTTTATCGGCTAATAAGTAAGAGTAGTTAATTAACAATCTTAACCTTAGTTTAAAAATTCTTTCAACGATCTTTCTAATTTGATTTAGTGCCTTTTCTCTTTTCAATAATAGTTTTTGATAAGTTTCAAAATCCTCATATTCGTAATTACTCAACTCTTTTATCTCGTTTTCAAACTTTTTCATTAATTTCCTACATTTCTCGTAAAAATCTTCATCTATATTAATTAACCTATTTTTATTTTTTTCTTGTTTTGTTAAGATTTCATAAAGTGTCTTTATGTCCAAATCAAGTTCCATTTTAATTTAAATCAATTTTTGGTCTTTTATTTAATTCTTGTTGTGTTTCTTCAAATTGTAGGTACTCTCTTTTACTAAAACCAAATAATTTAGCAATAAAATTAGAAGGAATTGTTTCAGTTAAAGTATTGAATTCTTGAACAATGTTGTTATAAGTGTATCTTAATCTAGCAATTTCGTCTTCTACTTCTTTAATTGAATTCATTAATTGAGAAACATTTTGAGATGCTTTTAGATCTGGATAATTTTCAACTTGAACCATAATATTACCCAAAATTTGTCTTGTTTCTCTTTCAATTTGCTGAACATCTTCTACATTACTACTACTTAAAACTCTTGATCTTAATTCGGTTATTTTAGTCAAAGTTTCTTTTTCAAATTTCATATAACCTTTTGTGGCTTCTACTAGTTGAGAAATTAAATCCAATCTCTTTTTCAAAGCAACGTTTATTTGATTAAAAGTGCTCTCTATTCCATTCTTTAAATTAACAAACCTGTTATACCCGCCAACAAACCACAGAATTATAAGAAAGATAACGACTATTACAATTATTAAAGTTAAGCTCATTAAAAAAACAAGACAAAAATTTTTATAAATGTTGGATGTTTAGATTAATTAATGAAAGAAGATAAAAAAGTGCTTGTTATTTTGTTAATTACTTTCTTAATTCAAGTAGGTGTTTTTCATTTATTTTTTCCTTCTTTCTCAAAATCTGGAAGTTATTATAAGGAAATAAAAATAAATTATCAAGATTTAGGAAATAGTGTTGAAGTCAATGAAAATTTTGATATTGTTGTAAGAGATACTTGGAATGTTATTTAT
>CAZGMV010000117.1:0-1619 GCA_964526875.1 Candidatus Woesearchaeota archaeon
TATAAAGAACACCCTTTAGCCGAGGAAATTAAAAAGAAAATCACGAGGTAAACAAATTATTACAATCTTATCTTTTATTTTGTTCTTAACCTGAAGATATCCTCTATGAGGGGGACAACCATATCTAAAGAAATTTAAATAGAAATTCAATCATATCCAAATTCAAACCTTTTTCAATTTGTCATTTTTTACCATTTTCTTCATAAGTCATATGATATAAAAAAGTCTTGCACTAAAAGGGTGATCTGTTACAAACACAAAATCAGCGTCATAGTTTTTTTAAAGTATTCAAATAATAGAAACGTTAAAACAAAAAGATTTTAAAACATAATGATTTTTAAAAATTAGTTCTTTAAATAATATGATGAAAATAAAAAAAGAAATTGTAAATTTCTTATCTGACCTTATAAAGTTTAAAACTACTGCCGACAATAAAGAAGAGCTTGAAAGATGTGCTAAATTTATCGTTAAGAAAGCTGAGAACCTAGGTTTAGAAGCTGAAATAGTTTATGGGGAAGTACCAAATGTTTTAATAAAAAAGCCTGGAAAAGGGAAAAAAGTAACTTTTGTGACACATTTTGATGTAGTACCTGCAGGCAAAGGATGGGAAACTAATCCTTTTGAACCAGTCATTAAAAATGGAAAAATATATGGAAGAGGAGCAAGTGATGACAAAGGTCATTTAGCAACTGCTTTTTTTGCTTTAGCAGATACTGAAGATTTAAAAATAAATCCCACTCTTGCAATTGCAGGAGGTGAAGAAACGCAAAAATCAGTGGATTTTTTTGAAAAGGTAGCAAAAAATACAGAATTAGCGATTGTCTTAGATACAGGACCTTTAGAAGAAATACAAATAGGATCTTCAGGTTTTTTAGGTTATTGGTTAAAAATAAAGGGAAAACAAGGACACTCTGCTTATGAATCTGCTTTTGAGAATCCAATTTTGAAGTTAGATAAGGTATTAAAAAAGATAAATGAAATTAAAGATTATGCTTTAGAAAACTTTAAATCAAAATTGTCTGGAAAAGGATATGAGGAAGGAGTGCCTTTAAGAATAAATCCTACAATAATTGAGTCCGTACCTAAAACAATAAACATTGTCCCAAAAGAAGTGAAAATTTATATAAATTTAAGAACAGTGCCAGAATATGACAATAAGTTTGCAACAGATTATTTACTAAAAGAATTAAGTAGATTTGATAATTTTCTAGAGATTGAAAAAGATGATTTAGAATTAGATCCTTGGATGTCTAAGGCAGAAGAGATAGATATCTTTAAAAAATATGTCCAAAAGATTATAAAAAAAGAGCCTAAAATAGCATTAATGCCTGGAGGAAGTGACGGAATTCACTTTTATAAAAAAGGTTGTAAAGTTATTGAATACGGTTTTTCAAAACTAGAACATAATATTCATGGATCTAATGAAAATGTAAAAATTGGAGATCTGGTGAATCTATATGAAATATTAAAGCAAGTAGTAAGTAAAGGAATATAAATAAAAACAAGATTTAGTTATTTTTTTATTATCTTTTCAAACTTCTCTAACAACTCTAGTTTATTAAACTCTTTAGGATTTCCTTCAATTATCTCCTTAGGAACATTTTCAACTAATTTTTCCC
>CAZGMV010000118.1:0-1594 GCA_964526875.1 Candidatus Woesearchaeota archaeon
TGAAAAAATTTTTAAAAAATTTAAAATTGAAAAAATTAAAAAAATCAACTGCTGAAATAATTACATTAAGCCCTTTATTGATAATAATGCTTTTGTTATCAACACAATTTATTCAAGAAGATTTAGAAAAATATAAAGAAAAAACTATGGATTTAGAAGTTAGTGAATATTATTTTGAATCTTTTGTAGCTAAAAATGAATTAACTATTTTAGTAAACAAAAAACCAGTAGATGTTGAAATTTATTGTTTTAATGAAGAATTAAATAAATGGGTTAAGAAAGATTTAATTTTTTATACAAATGCTATTGGTTACAAAGCTGAAACTAAAGATAAAGATTGTTTAAATAAAATAGAAATTAAAAAAGGAGAAACTATTTTATACTATAAAGATTTTAGTAATAATTAGTTCTTATTATATTTTCCTTAAAGTTGTGTAATATTAAGCATATTTAACTTTAAAGTTAATCCTTATTCTCCAAGTTCTAGGCCTAATTTGACCTACTTTTTTTATTGTTATATTTTCCAATTTTTTATTTTTAATTCTAGCAATTTCTTTTGCTTTTTTTATCAAATCTTCAAATTCCTCTTCTTTAGCAAATTGATACCAATGTATTACCCCATTATCTTTTATACTTTCTAAAGCCAAATCTAAAAACAATTCACTTCCTTTAGGCAAAGGCATTATAATTCTATCAAACAAAAATCTTTCTTTTTCATTTTTAACTACAATTTCTTTTTCATCTAACTCAAAAGGACTAATTACTTTAAACTTATTAAATTCTTTTGTAAACAAATGAATACTTTTCTTTTTTTCTTTTTCCTTTAATAGTTCTGTTTTTAAGTTATTAAACTTATCCAATATTCTTTTATTTAAAGGTAAAACATCTCTAACATCTCCAATAAAAGAAATTACATTATACAATTTATTCATTTCTATATTTTTTAAAGAATAGTAAAAAGCTTCTGGATTTTTTTCAATACCAATAATTAAATTAGCTTTTGAGTTCTTTGAAATTACTATTGGATATGGTTGAATTCCTGAAAACATTACTAAAACATTTTCCCCTTCTTTAATTTCTTTAGCTATTTCTAACCTATCAGTACTTAATCTTGGAGAAAAATAAACTTTTTCGACATTAACTAAAAACCTACATTTATTTTCTTTATAAATTGTTTCTCTTTTATCTTCTCCAAAGATACATTCAAACTCTTGCAGCCTAAATTCTCCACTTCTAGCATTCTTTTCAGCTAAAACAGTTTTTACATTTGCTAATTTAGCTATTTTTCTCCCAATCTCAAATTTTTTATTTTCCAATCCTTTTGGAATTATAGTTATGGCTATATCTCCAATTAAATCAAAACTTTTTACTTCTAGTTCTTCAATTTCATTTTTCTTTTTTAATTTCAAATCTTTATCAACAACACCATAAACAAAAATATTTTCTCTTTTTTTAAACTCCTCAATAATTTTGTTAAGTTCTCTTTCATCAAAAGAGTCACTTAAAGGAATAAAAATAAAATCTTCTTCTTTAAACACCTTAAAGTCTTTATTTAACAGCTTCAATTCTTTTAGTTTATTTATTAGTTTATTAA
>CAZGMV010000119.1:0-1589 GCA_964526875.1 Candidatus Woesearchaeota archaeon
GGTCCGAAGATTTTACAAATATCACATCCTCCACAACTACATGGCATTGCTGATTTTTTCTCAACAATGTATCCATTTTCTTTAAGATTGTTTATAAGCTCTTCAATCTCACTTTTGTTCCAATCCTTTTCAAAAACAATTTTTTTGTTTTTATTATCTTCTTTCTCAATAATAAATCCTAATTTTATAAAATTATCTTTAAGTTTATTAAGTTCTTCATTGTCCTTATTGTATTTAATTTCAATTTTTGATTTCTTTATAAATTTGTCATCTTTTTTATCTTTGTATTCATTTTTTATTGTTATACTAATTTCATTGTTTTCATCTTTTTTTGTTAGTTGAATGCTAATATCATAATTATCTTCTTCACTAACCTCTAACAAACTTCTAATTTTACCTTTTAATGAACTTCCCGGAATGTATGTTCTTCCTGCTGGGTCCTTAATTACTTGAATATCTACTCCACCAATTTTTAATGTCTCTGAAATCCCTCCAATGTGTAACCCCGTTTCAGTTACTATATAACCAGAGATTATTAATTTTCCTTTTAGTGTAGGAATTTCCATATTTTCACCCCACTTAATTTTTACTTACTGTTCTGTGATAAGCTACAATAGATTCAAAGAATTTCTTGAAATTATTAAATTTCTCAACAGCTTCTTCTTTGTTAGTCTCTATAGACGCCTCTATTTCTTTTATAGCTTCTTCAACTAAATTATGTAAATACCTTAGTTCATTCTGAATTTCCCTATCTTTTCCAATATTGTAAGCAATTTTTGGTTTTAAGAATGCAAATTCAATGAACCATTTATCATCATCTTCATTCGCTTCAATATCATTAACATAATCATAGAATTTTCTTAACTTTGAAGAAGGTATCCTCCTTAATTTTTGTGTTCCAATTTTTTCTGCAAAATCTATAACTTCTAACACATTCTTTTTCTCAATATTCAAAATTTTTGGCATCATTTTTTTAATTTCATCTAATTCTTTATTATTTCCCCCACTTTCATAATGCTTTTTCATATTTTCACCTCATTTCCTCGTTTTCAGTTCAACAATCTTTGCAGAGATTCTTAAATCATTAAAGGTAATTTTTGGCTTTTTTTCATCGTCTTTTTCTTCTCCCTGAGTAAGGTAATACTTTATTGCCTTTTTTATTTTTACATCAACATATCTTTCTAAGAATTTAACTTCTTTTTTAATGTCTTCCCCTTCTTTGAAGTTTCTATGTAGGTAATACTTTATTCTCCAGTAATATGGAAGATTAATACTCAAAATCTCTTCATCACCTTCTTCTATCACCTCATTAAGTTTAGTTGCTACTATTTGGCTAATATGCAATATTCTTCTCCTACCTAAGCTTTTAATGGCATTTAAGAAATGATTTTCTAATGAGGTTTCATCAAATTCATCAACTTTTTCTTTACAACAGCCAACCCTTTTCCAATTCAATGGACTGTTAAATATACAAACTGAGTTCTTTTCTTCTGGTTCTTCTCCTATTTTTATTATCTCTATGTTGTCTTTTGCCCTGTCTAATTCCTCATCAGCCAATTCAACAGCTTTTTTAAACTCAAACTTTGGAT
>CAZGMV010000120.1:0-1536 GCA_964526875.1 Candidatus Woesearchaeota archaeon
AATATAAAAATTTTGAAAATTATTTGCTTAAAGTTATTAAAGAATTAGACGATATAAAGACTGAATTAAAAAATTTAATTTTTAACTTAAAAGATCTTTATGAATTTGAGAATAAATTAGATAAGTTGATTATTAAAATAAATAATTGGGATAAATTCTTTAATATTGAGGAAATAGAATATAATCAAGAAAGGATTAATTTAATACGTGATTGGGTTTTAGAGCAGTTGAAAAAAGGTCATGACATTGAGAAAATAAAGGAAGAGTTAATAAAGAATGGTTATAGTGCTTTTTTTGTACATAAAGTTTTAAATACTATTAAAGATGAAAATCAATAAGTTTAGTTTAAGAGAAGTTATAGATAGGTTAGAAATATTATATTTAAATTATTTAATAGATAACTTAATTAATAAAAAAGATAGAATTAAGCTCCTGTATGGAAAAGATATTAAAAAATATTTAAAAACAAATTTAGATATGTTGTTAAGTATTTATTTTGTTTTACTTTCTTTCTTTTTTTTGGTTTTTGCTTTTACCAAATCCTTTTTAGTTTTAATTTTAATTCTTTTAATTTTTTTCTTTTTATTACCTCAAAATATTCTTATGACAATTCAATTTTTTATTGATGCTGATTATGATGGTTTAATAGACTATTTAAATAAGAAAGTTTATTTGATTGCTTTGGGACTATTTCAATTCATTCATTTAAATGATTATATTTCAATTTTTCAAAATTTGGTTGAAACTGAAAAAGATAAAAATATTAAGAAATTCTATGAATATTTTTTATTTAATTTAAAAAGTGGAAAAGATATTAAGATAGTTTTATCTGATTTACATAAACAATTAAAAGAGGGAAATTTGTCAGATTTTCTAAGAGATCTTGAGATTGCTATTTATGAAGGAGCTGTTGAGAGGTTTTTAGATAGTTATATTGAATCCTTTTTTTACACTTTTGATGATAGAATAAGAAAGTATATTGGAATCTTAAATAGTAGTTTAACTTCCTTACTTTCAATATTCATTTTGGTTAACACTGTTGCTATATTTTATCATTTAATTTTTTACAATTTACAAGATGCTTTAAGAATGTTGCAGTTAAATTTTCCTACTTTTGATTTATTAAGTATTTATCAGATGGCCACGTTTATTTTACCACCAATTATGTACTCTTTGATTCTATTATTAGAAAGAAATGCAAGAACTTTTTAGTATCATAAATAGTTATTCTGAACAAAGTATAAATGTTATTCTTAACTAAATAAATATTTTACTTTTATAGTGACGAAACTTTAATAATGAGATGGATTTGAACCTATATGAACACAAAAGTTGAAGTGCTGAATAATACTCAAAATTCTCTAAAGGTGGAAAAAGAAGTCTCTTTAGATTCTAAAAGTAAAAATAATGAAAGAAAAAATAGTTTTGAAAAAATATTCCAAATTATAGATCTTTACATAGCAAAAGATAATATAGGAAGACATAACTCAAACTTAATAAGAAGTGTAGCTACTTTAGAAGGTTTATTAAGTGGAG
>CAZGMV010000121.1:0-1503 GCA_964526875.1 Candidatus Woesearchaeota archaeon
ATTGTCATTGCATTACATCATTTTCCACCCAAAACATCAGACCATCAATCCCCTACTACAATTTTTTGTACTGCTTTTCAAAATTTTTGTTCCAAAATATTAAAGGACTTTTGAAAAACATCAGGAGCAGGTTTTTTGTTTACAACTTCATTGGCACTTGTAGAAGCATCAATAATATCAGAAAAATCAAAATATTTTATGAATTCATCAATAAATTCTCTACAAGCACCTGAAGAAATTCAGATTTTATATCATTTTTTATACAATTTTTCTAAAACTTCTTTTGTTCAATCCATTAAATCTATTTTTCAGTTTTTTAATAATTTTACAACTGTCTCATCCTTAAAATCAACAAAATTATCTATATGGTAAATTTTCAACCAAAAAGCCCCATAATTTTTTAGCCAAAATATCTTATATTTTTATCATAGAAAATTTCTTCTGGTGTTCTGTATCAATGTATTTTTCTTGGTAACTCATTAATTTTCTTTGTTATTTCTTCTAAGTATTCTTCTGAATAATCACTTATATCTGCTCATTTTGGTATATATCTTCTTATATATCTATTATGTACTTCTACACTTCATTTCTCCCAACTACTATATGGATTACATCTATATCATTTTATTCATAATTCTCTACATATATCTATTAAATCTGTAAATTCTGGTCCATTATCTGTTGTTATACTTTTTATTTCTTTTCATTCTATCAATTCCTTTATTGCTTCTTTTACTACCTCTTTACTTTTGTTCTTTAGTTTCTTTGTTGTTATATTCCTACTTTTTCTTTCTATCATATTTAATATCACTTCTTTACTCTTCTTGCTTACTATCAAATCTATCTCATAATCTCATTTTCTTTCTCTGTTGTTTATCTCTTCTTCTCTATCATTTATACTAGTTAATTCTAGCAATTTACTATTCTTTCAATATTTATACCCTCATTTCCTGTATCACCAACTCTTATATAACAACATCTTTTCCAATTCTTTATCATATATCCTAGCATATCTATACATTGTACTTATACTTACTTTTGCTTTCTTTCCTGTTTCTAATTCATATCTTCATATTGTTGCACTTATTGACCATCACATTTCTTTCATCTTCTTTTTTATCTTTTCTACAAACTCTTTTCATTCCCATTTAAATAACTTTATATGTTTCCTATTTGCTTTTTTTCTTCTTGCTTCTGTTTTCTCTTGTGCTACTTTTGCTCTGTATATCCAATTTCACCATCTATCATAATAGCCATTTCTTTTTATTTCTCTTTCTATTGTTTTTCTATCTCTTCCTAGCTTTTTTGCTATTTTTCATTTTTTTATTCTATCTCTTAAATATTGTTCTATTATCACTCTTTCTTCATAACTTAATTTTTTCTTGCTTCTTGAATCTTTTCTTTTATTATTCTTCATAAGTCCCATAGTTTAAAGAGTAAAATTTGTTATTATTTTTTGTTACTACTTTATAATTATTTTATGGGACTTTTTAAATTATAATT